>NZ_SLXS01000002.1:600000-863814 GCF_004340785.1 Tumebacillus sp. BK434
CCTCGATCTTCGCCTGAAACTCGCAGAACGCGTGTTCCAGCTTGTCCACTCGATGGGTGAGTGCAGCCACCGAAGTGTTGAGCTGTTCGATGCTCGCCAGAATGGCACGGAGCAGCTGATTCGTCTCGTCCATGTCTGATCCCTCCTTTCGCACACCCAATGTAGCAGATGAACGGGGGGAGTAGCAAACTATATTTCTGCTCCAATCTGGTTAAACATCAAGGCCGGTCACCTCTACTGCAACCGGCCATTTTTGCGACAATTTGACATTATCCGTTTTCGATCTCGCCGCCGTTGACATGGAGCGTCTGCCCCGAGACGTACGACGAATCGTCACTCGCCAAATAGACATAGGCGCCGGCCAGTTCTTCCGGCTGGCCGGCGCGGCCCATCGGGGTGTCGGCGCCGAATTGGGCGACCTGATCGGCGGTGAACGTTGACGGAATTAACGGCGTCCAGATCGGACCCGGCGCCACGGCGTTGACGCGGATGCCCTGCTTTGCCAGGTTCAGCGACAGCGAACGCGTAAACGTCACGATCGCCCCTTTCGTCGCCGAGTAGTCGATCAGCTCCTTGTGTCCGTGATAAGCTGTGATCGACGCCGTATTTATGATCGCGCTGCCCGCTTTCAGATGCGGCAGCGCCGCCTGCGTCAAATAAAACATCGCGAAAATGTTCGTCTGAAACGTCCGCAGCAACTGCTCCTGTGAGATGTCGAGCAGACTCTGCTGCGGATGCTGTTCGCCCGCATTGTTGACCAGCACATCGAGCCGCCCAAACGCCGCCAGCGTCTGCTCCACCACTTGGCGGCAGGCTTGCGGATCGCCGACGTCGGCTGCGATGTTCAAGCATCGCTGCCCGATCTGCTCCACGCGCTGCTTGGTCTCTTCCGCATCCTGATGCTCATTCAGGTACACGACCACGACATCGGCGCCTTCCTTCGCGTACGCATAGGCGACCGCGCGCCCGATTCCGCTGTCGCCGCCGGTGATCAGGGCGACTTTGCCTTGCAGTTTGCCCGCCGCCTGATAAGCCGGACTCTCCGACACCGGCCGCGGCTGCATCACTTTTTCGATCCCGGGCTGGCGATCTTGCGTCTGTGGGGGAAACGATGTGGGATATTCTTTCTTGCCGTTCATGGCACCGCGCTCCTGTCGAATAAGATTTTCATCCAATATCTATTCCCAAACCTGTTAAAATAAACACGAAAGGGGAGACCGGAACCATGACCATCGGCATCATCTTCAGCATCATCCTGCTGATCAACCTGTACGGCTACACCTTGATGCGGCGCGACAAACAGCAAGCGCAGCGCAAGCAGTCGCGCATCCCGGAAAAAACGCTGTTCCTCACCGCCTTTCTTGGCGGCGGACTCGGCGTGTATCAGGGCATGAAACATTTCCGCCACAAAACGAAACACACCTCCTTCCGCATCCTGCTGCCGCTGGCCGCGCTTTGGAACCTCATGCTCTACGCCGCCCTGCTCTACTGGCTGCTCTGAGCGGACGCCGCCTGCCACAGCCGAAGCACCCGTTCTGCCGCATCGGCCGTCCAGTCGGCCGTCTTTGCCATCGCTTCAGAGAGCAGACACGGCCCCGGCACGATCGGAAACGCGGCTGCCACGCCAAGCTGTGCCAGCTCCGCCCCGGACAAGGCCAGCCCGCCGCACAGCGCCACCGCCGGCACGCCTTGTTTGGCTGCGGCCCGGCTCACTCCGGCGATCACTTTCCCCGACAACGTCTGCGCATCGAGCCGGCCTTCACCTGTGATCATCAGATCTGCCCCGCCAAGTCGCCGCTCCAGCTCTGCCGCCTCCATCATCACCTCAATTCCGGCCCGCACTTCCGCTTGCATAAAGGCGGCCAGCGCCGCCCCCATCCCGCCGGCCGCACCGCCGCCGGGCAGATGGCGGATCTCGACGCCGGTCCGGTGCAGCACCGCTTCGCCCAGCCGGTCCAGCGCCGCGTCGAGCTCTTGCACCATCTGCGGCGTCGCACCTTTTTGCGGGCCGAACACCGCCGACGCACCCTGCGGACCGATCAAAGGATTCTGCACATCGCCCGCCACGACAAAAGACGCCTCGGCCAGCCGTTCATCCCATCCCGCCTTTTCGATCCGGGCCAGCCTCCCCAAAGCGCCGCCGCCCGCGGCCAGCTCCCGGCCCTCTCCATCCAAAAAGCGCAGCCCAAGCGCGGTCAGCATGCCCGCTCCGCCGTCATTGGTTGCGCTGCCGCCAAGCCCGATGATGAACTTCCGATACCCGCGCTCCAGCGCTTTCAAAATCAATTCGCCCGTCCCGCGGCTCGTCGTGATCAGCGGATTGCGCGCCGCTTCCGGCACCAGCATCAACCCGGACGCCTGCGCCATCTCGATCACCGCCGTCTTCCCGTCGCCCAGCACGCCGTATTTCGCCTGGACAGGCGTCCCGAGCGGCCCGCTCACTTCTTCGTCCACCAAAAAACCGCCCGTCGCATAAGCCAACTGTTCCGCCGTGCCTTCACCGCCGTCGGCCAATGGAATCTCCACGATCTCCGCATCGGCAAACACGCGGCGCACGCCTGCCGCAACGGCCGCACAGACGCCTTTTGCATCCAAGCTCCCTTTAAACGAATCCACCGCCACTACCACTTTCATCCCCGTCTGCCTCCGTCCATTTTTTACTCCCCATATCTTACCATGTATCAAAACTCGGCTCACCAACCACGTTAATCGGTACATATCTTCACGGGAGAAAGGAGCGACCCATCCCGATGAAAAAATTCACGCTGCTGCTCGCCGTCCGCCATCAAAAATCCCCCGGCCAATACGCCGGAGCCGAAAACGGAGACGGTCGTCCTCTACTACCCGGACGAACAGCTGCTGAAGCTCTACAAAGAAAACCGCACCTTCACAACCGCCGGTGCCGACCTGCCGAAACTTGCGCTGCAGCAGTGGATCGCCGGGCCGAAGCATACCAAGCTCGCTCCGCTGCTGCCCGCTTCGGTGCAAGTGCAGTCGGTCCAAGACCTCGGTGGCGGACGCTGCGCAGTCTCGTTTTCCAACGACCTCTACAAAATCAACTTTGGCTCGACGCTGGAAAGCATGTTCGCCCAAGGGCTGCCGCAGGTGCTTGCGCAATACGGGTATCAGGAAGTGACGGTGCTCGTCGACAACAAGCCGGTCGAAACGGTGGCCGGACACATGGCGTTCGACCGGCCGCTGCGGGCGGATGACGCGGCCCGCTATGAGTTTATGCAGTAGACGCACTTTGCACATTTCGCAGGCGAGGAGTAACATGTTCTGTGTAAGCTGACAGAAAGAGGCACTTTTCCATGACACAACCTGGATTCACACAACTGCAACCGACCACACAGCACCGCATCTCTCAGGGGATGCGGTCTTTCCGATTGTATCTTGGCGGCAACTTCATCGCGGCGTGCGGCGAGTGGCTGGACATGGTCGCCCTGAACTGGGCGGTGCTGGCGATGACCGAATCTCCGGTGCACCTCGGGATCATCAACGCCTGCCGACTGATCCCGGTGTTCCTGCTCAGCATCCCGGCGGGCATCCTCGCCGACCGCTTTGACCGGCGCCGGCTGCTGATCCTGCTGCAGAGCGCCACGACCCTGCTCACGCTGCTGATCGGGCTGCTCTTTTTCCTCGACAGCCCGTTCTGGCTGTTTGCAGCTGCCGTCTGTCTGCGCGCCGTGTTCCAGACGATGGACCCGCCGATCCGCAACTCGCTGATTCCCAACCTCGTCCCCGACGATTTTATCGGCCGGGCGATCGCGATGAACACGATGGCGCTCAACCTCTCGCGCATCATCGGCCCGACGGTCGCCGGCGTTTTGCTCGCCACGCTCGCCACACACGAGGTGATCTGGCTTGGTGCTGGCGGGCTGTTGGTCGAACTCTCTGCGCTGTATCTGCTGCGCCCGGTCAAAGAGCAGGGCAGAAGCAGTCAAAGAGTGCTGAAAGACGATGTCGGCGAAGCGTTCGCTTTTCTGAAAACCAAGCGCACCGTCCAGTCGCTGCTGCTCTTGGCCGTCGTGCCGATGGTGTTCGGCTTTCCGTACACGTCGATGCTGCCCGTCTTCGTCGACCAGCTGATGAACCTCGGCCCGGGCGGCTTCGGCGCGCTGCTGTCCGTCTCGGCGGCAGGTGCGGTGCTCGGCTCGGTCTGGCTGTCCCTGCGCCAAGGGCAGCAGCATGCCGGGCGCTGGCTGATCACGTCGGTGCTGGGATTTGGCACGTCGCTGCTCCTGTTTATGTTTGCCGATTCGTTCTGGCTTGCTGCCGTCATGATGTTTTTCGTCGGTTTGACCGGACAGACGTATCGGACGATGAGCCGGATCACCATGCAGATGCAAGTGCCCGACCATCTGCGCGGGCGGATCATGAGCATCGCGCTGATGGACCGCGGCTTCATGCCGCTCGGCGCGATCCTGATCGGCACGGTGGCCGGCACCGCCGGTGCGCTGTGGGCCGGCGTGATGATGGGCACAGGCTGCATCCTCGTCACGCTCCTCGTGCTGCTGACCCGGCGTCAGATCTGGCATATCTAAAGAATGAATACCCCCTTATCCAATTTCTATAACGCAAAAGCTGCCGCTTCGTGTAAAATGTTGTCAAACGAACATGGGATGTGGAGGGGAGCAAGATGAGTTACACCTTTGCAGGAATCGATCACGTTCAACTGGCCGCACCGAAAGGCTGCGAGGCAAGGGCGCGGCAGTTTTTCACCGACCTGCTCGGCATGCCGGAGCTGGTCAAGCCGGAATCGCTGCGGTCGCGGGGCGGCGCCTGGTTTGTCTGCGGCGCCCAGCAGATTCACATCGGCGTGGAAGCGGATTTCGCACCGGCGAAAAAAGCGCACCCGGCGTTTGTCGTGCAGAATCTAGACGCGCTGATCGCCCGCTTGGAAATGCATGGTGCGGAGTACCAGCTCGATGAAGCGCTGAGCGACCGGAAGCGCTTTTTCATGGAAGACCCGTGGGGCAACCGGCTGGAGTTTATGGAGATGGAGGGGAACTAGCATGACGCAGATGGAAGTGGTGCGGATCAGCGTCGGCCGCCCGCAGGCGCTGACGCATAACGGACAGACGCTGGACAGCGCGATCTCCAAGCGGCGAGTCGAAGGGCGCGTATATTTGTCCAAAGTGAATTTTGAAGGGGACGAGCAGGCCGACCTCGTGCATCATGGCGGCCCGGACAAGGCGGTCTGCGCCTACCCGGTCGAGCACTACGCCTATTGGGAAGAGACGCTTGCTGTAAAACTTCCGGAAAACGCATTCGGTGAAAACTTGACCTTGCGCGGCCTGACCGAACGGGATGTGCGCATTGGCGACATCTATCAAATCGGCGGAGCGGTGCTGCAAGTCTGCCAGCCGCGCATCCCTTGCGGCAAGATCTCGATGCGCACCGGGGTGCCAAACTTTGTCAAGCTGTTTAAAGACACCGGCTATACGGGTTACTACCTGCGCGTGCTGGAAGAAGGCGATGTGGACGCGAATCCGGAGCTGGTGCTGCTGGAGCGGGGCCAGGGGATGACCATCGCAGAAGTCAATCACGTCCTCTTCCACGACGATGCGAACCGCGACGCGATGCGCCGGATCATCGGGGACGAAGCGGCGGCCGGCTCCCTGCGCGAGATGCTGGCGAAGCATCTGGAGCGTTTAGAAAAGGGGGAAGCGTAAATGAGCGAATGGAAACAGGAAATCGTCTTGCAGCCGATCGGGGTCGTGCGCTCGCCGCGCGATGAGGCGATCGATGATTTCTGGGGAAGCGTAGAATCGGTGATCGAGCTCGACCCGGAGCAGTTCACCGCAGATGTGGCGGCGGGGCTCAGCGATTTCTCGCATGTCGATGTGGTGTTTTTCATGAACCGCGTCCGCCCGGAGAAGATCGAAACGACCGCCCGCCATCCGCGCGGCAACACGGAGTGGCCGAAAGTCGGCATCTTCGCCCAGCGCGCCAAAGGCCGCCCGAACCGCCTCGGGGTCACCAACTGCCAACTGGTCAAAGTCGAAGGGCTGCGCATCACCGTGCGCGGATTGGATGCGATCGAAGGCACGCCGGTCGTCGACCTCAAGCCGTACATGGCGGAGTTTGGCCCGCGCGGCGACGTGAAGCAGCCGGAGTGGTCGCATGTGCTGATGAAGGAGTATTTTCTCGGATAAGTTCAGCGGCGCTGGAAACCCTATGATGAGACGGGAACCAAAGGGGGCTTCTTCCAGTGACCAAAGGTGAAAAGCAAAGCTTTCGTCAATTTGAGAACCAGAAACAGCTCAGACTGACCGATGACCCCAACTATGATGCGAGCAAGCTTGCCGGCGACATGTCGACCGACAACCGCCAATATGTGACGGAGCCGACCGAGAATCGGATCGCGATGGAGACGATTCAAGCGAACAGCGGCATGTTCATGCATCCGATGCATGACGTGACGGCGACCGAGCATGTGCATGGCGACAAGGTCCTTGAAGCTTTGCAGCAGGAGCTCGACGAGTTCGAGCTTGAAGTCGAAGGCGGGGACGGCCGGATCGACCCGAATGAAGGCGGCGGGCAGGACAGCTAATCGTTCGCAATCGTGGAGTCGAGGCAGTGGAGCGGAGCCGGGCGTGACCCGGCTCTTTTTGCTATTGGAGGAGAAATCGGATGAACCTGACACAAGAACTCGAAATCATCAAACAACAGGAATACCGTCTCGCAGCGGGCCAGGACTTGATGGAGCTGACCCATGCGATCTTGGATCAGCTCGGCTCGACCGACGCCTATTTGCGCGACAGTTTGGGCTATTCGACGCTGGCCAATTGGCTGTACAAACAAGACGAGTACAGTCTGGAGCAGCTGCGGGAGATTTTGCAGCGCGTGCTCGGCGTATGGAATGAAGGCATCGGCGAGAAGGAGTCGGACGGCGTGTTTTTGCGCAGTTTTGCCAGCCTCGTCGTGGCACTGGTGCTGTTGCAGGACAACAAGACACCGTTCTTGACGGAGGAGGAGTTCCGGACGATTCTGGCGCGGACGGTCGCCTACTGCCAGCAGGAGCGCGACTTCCGCGGCTTCGTCGAGCCTGGCGGTTGGGCGCATGCGGCGGCGCACGTCGCCGATGTGGTCGATGAGTGCGTGAAGCACCGCTTGACGGGCGAAGCGGAATGCGAGCTGCTCTGGCAGGGCCTGCGCGCCTTGATCCGCAACGCCGACTTCGTGTACGGCGCGGAAGAGGACGAGCGCATCACCAACGCCCTGCTCGCGATGATCGATTCGGGCAAAGTCCCGCTCGCCAAGCTCTGCGCCTGGCTGGAAGCGGAAGAATGCGCAGGGGAGAGCTACCACAAGAGCTTCACGCTGCGCATCAACTGGAAGCACCTCGTCCGCAGCCTGGAGTTCCGCCTTCGCGTCCATAACCTCGCGGGCGACTGTGAAGACAGACTGTTCGGCTTGCTGCAAAAATTCGCTTCTCATTATGCCTGACAATAAAAAGCCTTCGCTGGCAACCAGCGAAGGCTTTTTGATCGAAATGCGGCTTGCGGGGTAATGCGATGATGCAGGCGTGAGCATGACGCTATGACGTGTAACGTTCACCTGCATAGCAGGCAAGAACTGCAAGAGCAATCTTGCGCTCGCAGCTACATCTCCGATGTATAAAGCTCCTCATCAAGACCGGCAATCAGCGGCGAAGGAGCTCCTGTGTGCAGCAGCCAGAGCTCGTGCAAGGCGCGGGTGCAGCCGACATACAGGAGTTTGGCGTCCTGCGGGGACAGTTCGTAGTGCGCCTCATCGACATCGGTGATCAGCACGGCGTCGAACTCCAAGCCTTTCGTCAGATACACGGGCAGCACCGACAGGCCGCCTCTGTACTCGCGCTGCTTGGAGTGGATCAGCGTCGCATCCAGCCCTGCCTGCTGCAGAGCGCGGTGCAAGTCGCGCGACTCCTCTTCCGTCCGCGCCACCACGGCGACCGTCGTGTGCGCGCCGCTTTGCAGCTGCCGCACCGCAGCGATCACCGTCTGCAGGCGCTCCGGCTCAGCCACCTGCGCCACGCGGACTTTTTCTCCGCTGCGGAAGACCGGGACGGCGAGGGTCAGCGCTTCTCCGGAGCGCTCCAGAATCACGTTGGCGAAGTTGATGATCTCCGTCGTCGAGCGGTAACTGCGCTCCAATTGGAAGTACGCCTGCTCCTCCTCCTCAAACAGCTCCAGAAACTCCCGCCACGCGTGCACCCCTTGATAGGCGTGAATCCCCTGCGACAAATCACCCAGGATTGAGAACGAATGGCCCCGCGTCTGCTCTTTCAGCAGCGCGACTTGGAACGGGGAGAAGTCTTGCGCTTCGTCGATCACCACGTGGTCGAACACGTGCGAGCTGTCGATCCCGTGCAGCCGGTTGCGGATCAAAAGCAGCGGTGCCAGATCTTCCAGATCGACGATCTTCTTTTTGAATTTCTTGTTTGACGCCTTCACGATACGCTCCGGCAGATCGGCCGCTTCGCCGAACATCTTATTATACAAGCCAAACGGCGTCAGGTCAGGCATGCTTTTTAAATAGGTGCGCAGCCGCGCGTTCGCTTTTTTCTTCAGCTCTTTGCGCTTGATGCTGTCCCAGACTTTCTCCAGCTCGATTTCCAGCCAGCGCTTGATGCGGCCGACGACGCGCTCGCGGCGCTTGGCGAGCGGATAGTGCCGGTATTCCGCATGGAACCACTCCTGTACTGTCGCCGCGTCCAGCGCCGTGCCTTCCCACGCTTCAAACGGCTGCTCCGGCACGAAGTTCTGTTCAAACGCCTCCAGATACGCTTCTACATAGCGGTAAAAATGCATCGCGCCTTTGTAGCGTCCCGGCGCGTGTTCATCGAGCACCGGACGCTGCGGCCCGATGGCAAACCAGGTGTCCAGCCGCTCCGCCGGGTCGGACAGCTCCACTTCCTGCTCGAGAAGATCGAGCGCCCAGTCGCTGAATGTCGTCTGCTGAATCCCGCCGACGCCAAGCTCCGGCAAGACCCCGGAAATGTAGTCGAGGAACATCGAGTTCGGCGCGAAAATGATCATCCGCTCCGCCCGAATGTTCTCCCGGTACTGATAGAGCAGGTAGGCGAGGCGGTGCAGCGCGACGGTCGTCTTGCCGCTGCCGGCGACCCCTTGAATGACGAGGGCGGTGTTTTTCGCCGAGCGGATGATCTTGTCCTGCTCGGCTTGGATCGTCGAGACGATGTCGCGCAGGCGGTTGTCTTTGTTTTCGCCCAAACGGTAGAGCAGGAACTCATCGGCGACGTCGAGGTTGTCGCCGCCTTTGACGTACGCATCGACGACGCGCTGCAGGATCTGCTTGCGGATCACGAGGTTGCGCTTCAAGTAGATCAGGCCTTCGATCAGCCCTTCCGGCGAATCGTAAGACGCTGCTTCCTCCCCGCCTGTGAACGAATAAAACATCGAGGCGACCGGCGCGCGCCAGTCGATGACGAGCAAATGTCCGGTATCTTCATCTTCTACCCCAACCTTACCGATATAAAGCGGCTGTGACGCCGCGGCGCCCGCTTCCTGAAAGTCGAGGCGGCCAAAATACGGCTCGACGGCGGCGATGCTCAAGTTCTGGCGCCTCGATTCGCGAATGTTGTCCAGCGCCTGCTCGGTCAAATCGTCGCCGTAATAACGGGGGACCGTTTCGAGTGTCTGCAACTGGCGGTCAATCTCGGCAGCGGTGTGTTCGAGCCGCTGCAGCTCTTCTTGATAGGCACTTTGAATCTCAGCATCCAAGATCAGTTACCTCCACATGAGAAATTTCGCCATTCAGACGAGATGTTTCAATATATCACAGCCATAGAGGGGACACAAGAACGTTTGACTAGCAATACTATTCAGATTATCATTGTGTAAGATAAGATTAATCGTTTTCGATAGAGACTTTTAGCGTTAATAAAATTGTACAGAGAGGAAATATCGGATGAAAAACAACATCTTGCGTTCACTTGTTGTCTTGCTGATTCTGTCCCTGGCCACGTTCCTCGGGCTGAATCAGGTGTCCGCGCCGGACGTGCTGCCGGCCGACGGGCCGGCCGATCAATTCTCTGCCGAACGTGCTGTGAAGCATGTCGAGCAGATCGCCAAAGTCCCCCATCCGACCGGTTCCAAAGAAGCGGCAGAAGCGCGCGACTATCTGCTGGGCGAGCTGAAAGCGCTCGGCCTCGATGGCCAGGTGCAGGAAGCGGACTCCGCGCGCTTCACACACGGGACCGTCTACTCGGGCCACATTCAAAACGTCATCGGCCGCCTCAAAGGCTCCGCAGACGGCGGCAAGGCGATCCTGATCGCAGCGCACTATGATTCCGTTCCGACCGCTCCGGGCGCGAGCGATGACGGCGCGGCGGTCGGCGCGATGCTGGAAACATTGCGCGCCTTAAAAGAAGGCCCGCAACTGAAACACGATGTGATCTTCCTCTTCACCGACGGGGAAGAAGCGGGGCTGCTCGGCGCCAACGCGTTCGTCAAAGAGCACCCGTGGGCGAAAGACGTCGGGCTCGTGCTGAACTTCGAAGCGCGCGGCTACAAAGGCCCGGCCTTCATGTTCGAAACGAGCGACGGCAACGGCTGGGTGATGAACGAATTCACCAAAGCGGCCGAGCATCCGGTCGCCAACTCGATGCTCTATGACATGTACAAACTGCTGCCGAACGACACCGACTTGACCGTCTTTAAAGGGGCGGGCATGAGCGGCTTGAACTTCGCGTATGCGATCGGTCTCAACGCTTACCACAACCGCATCGACACTGTGGAGACGATGGACCCGGAGAGCTTGCAGCACCACGGTTCCTATATGCTGTCGCTGACCAAGCATTTCGGCATGCTCGACAGCTTGGACGCAGCTGCCGGAGACCGCAACCAAGTCTACTTTAATCTGTTCAAACATGTGCTGGTCGATTACTCCCAAACGTGGGTGATCCCGTTGACCGCTGTGGTGACCCTGCTGTTCCTGTTCGTCTTGATCACCGGCCTGCGCAGCGGCGTGCTGCGCGCGGGCGGCCTGCTCAAAGGCTTGCTCGGCTTCCTGCTGGCGATCGTCGGCACCGGCGGCGTGGCGATGGGCGCCTGGACGCTGGTCAATGCCCTGCAGCCGGACATGAACTACAACCTGGTCAACGACCCGGACTTCTTCAACGTGTATGCCTGGGGCTTTGCCCTCTTGTCGGTCGCAGTGTTCAGCGGGCTTTACAGCTGGATTCGCCGCTGGGCGTCTGCTGCCAACCTGATGGGCGGCTCGATCCTCCTGTTCTGGCTCTTGACGCTGGCGGTGACGTTCCTGTTGCCGGGCGGCTCGTACCTGTTCACCTGGCCGCTGTTCTTCTCGCTGATCGGCTGGTACCTCTTGATCAAGTCTCCGGACGGCGAGATCAAGTCGATCAAAGACGCGGTGATTCAAACGCTGCTCGCCGTGCCGGCTGTGCTGCTGTTTGCACCGCTCGTCTACCTCGTGCTGGTGCTGGTCTCCCTGTCGCTCGCAGGCGTCGTCTTCGCCCTGCTGGCGATCATGATGGGCCTGCTGGTGCCGCATGTGCTGTCCTTCCTGTCGGGTCGCACCTGGCGCTTCCCGACGGCTGCGGTCGTCACCGCGCTGCTCATCTTCGTGATCTCCGGCTTTACGCTGGACATCTCGGCGCAGAACCCGACCTATGCGAGCGTCATCTACGGCAAAAACGACAACACCGGCAAAGCGGTCTACGCGACGGCCACACCGCTCGACGACCCGTGGCTGGAGCAATTCCTGACCGATGACCCGGAAGTCGGCCCGCTAAGTGAAGTGCTGCACCCGCTGTTCAAGCGCGACTACCGCTATGCAGAGGCGCCGGACGTGAAAGAAGAAGCGCCGAAGCTGGAAGTCTTGTCTGACACCACTTCTGGCGATGTGCGCACGCTGAAAGTGAAGATCATGTCCCAGCGCGGCGCGCACGGCATGTCGGTGACCGGCCAAACGGAAGGCCAGATCATCGGCGGCAGCGTGTGGGGCAAAACGTTCGAGTCGGATGGAACGCCGTTCATTCTGAACTACGCGTCCGCGCCGGAAAAAGGTCTTGAGCTCACCTTGCAGATCAAGCCGGCCGGCAAAGTCACCCTCGACGTGGAAGACACCACCTTCGGGTTCCCGAACGTTGCAGGCAAATCCTACAGCGACAGCCCGGATTCGATCATGGCGATGAAACGCGTCATCATCAACAAAAAACACGAACTGTAAAGCCCGATCCCCCTTGTGCGAACGAGGGGGATTTTTTGTAATTGATTTGTAAAGGAGGGAAAGAGAGGGATTTGACATAACTTGTAGAAAAACAAAATTAGATAGAAAATTCCGTCATATAAACATGGAAAGTAGTGGAGGTGGGCAGTCATGAAAAACGTCACCTTGGAGCGCTATCTGACCGCCGTCAGCAAGCAGTTGGCGGCAGATCATCCGCTCAAGCAGCAGGTCACGCCGTACACGTTTTTGCGGGAGGTCGATCCCGATCCGATCCGGCGGGCGCAACTGTTCCGGCAGGCCGGTGCGGAGTTTGGCTGGACGAACACCGAGCAGAGCCTGCTCGATGTGCTGCAGGGGATCCCGCACGGCAATCTCAGCGACCTGTATCTGGCTGTGAACATCCAGATGGCGGCCCGGCAGGAAAAGAAGCGGGGCAGGCTCTGGTGGGGCGGTTCGCTGGCGCTGGCGGGGCTGGCGGCGTATCTGTTTGTGGAGACTTATTATTTCGGTTCGATGATGCTGTGTTATGTGTATTTGGGAGTTCAAGATTATCTGCGGGGCGGTCAATCCTGACCGCCTTTTTGTATGCGCATGCATTTTCTGTGCAAATGATGTACGATGAAGAGTAGGACATCGGATAAAGGAGGTGTGAAGGCCTCTGGAACTCGGGGAAGTGAAAGCAAAGCAATTCCGCGCCCAAGTGGTGAGATGGAAAGAAGAAGCAGGAACACCGGCCCCAGAAGTAGAGTTCTTTCACAATTGGCCGAAGCACGAGCACTTGGACACGGCGCAGTTGCGCTGGTTTTTGTACTGGCGCGGGCTTTGGGAACACGGAGTTGTGAAGAAGACGAGCCTGTCCTATATGAATCTGCACATTTACGAACTGCTAAGTCTTGAATATATCAACGATCCGGCGAGGGCGGTGGAGCGCCTGACCGAATTTTACGCGGAGTTTCACAGCATCCAGCCCAAGCTGGATGTGACCTTGGTGCGCTGGATCGGCGACCTGTATTTAAAGCTGGGCGATCTGAACAATGCGCTGTACTGGTATACGAAAGGGCCGAATGGCGATCTGTATGAAAAGCTGTCCTGGTACCGCTATGGCGAAATGGACATCCCGATGGCCTTGCTGTTGAAAGTGGCCGGGATGACCAAAACCGGATTTTACCGCGAGCGGATGCCGGGGATCGAAGCTGAGATCGAAGGCATGATGCAGGCGGCGTTCCGGGCGTACCAGCAGATCGAAGGGATGCACCCGCTGGACAAATACGCGCGCTGGACGGATGAGCCGGTGATCTACCTGTTCTCGAACACGCCGATCCACGAGAAATGTTACCTCGATGGATTCCGCCGCTACGAGTATGCGGGCACGTTTGTGCATTGGGTGAAAAACGGTCTGCGCTGCGCCGAGAACCTGATCCGCCGCACGGCCGGCAAACCGCTGCTCAAATACGATGAAAGCGTCGCCGTCTATTTTGCCGAGCTGGAGCCGAACTACCCGCCGAAGCCGAAGCCGCAGCCGAAAGCACGAGACAAAGCGGCCGATCTTCCGGCGCCGTTGATGGCGCACGACCTGCCCGAGCAGCCGATCGAGCTCGACTTTTCCCGCGTGCAGGCGCTGGCACAGGAGACCGACTGGCTGGTTGACATGATGCAGGAGGAAGGGGCCAATGAGGAGTTGCTCCTCGCTCCGCCCAAGGTGGAGCAAAAGGCTGACGGCGAACTGCTCGCCTCTTTGTTCACGCTTCCGGAAGCGGGCGAACTGGACGACTTGTTCGCAGCGCTGGCCCAAGGCGAGCAGGACTTCCTGCGCCATCTGACCTGCAGCGGTGAGACCTCGCGGCGGATGCTGTCCGACTGGCTGAAGAGCAGAAGGATGTTCCTCGACGCGGCGGTGATGAGCATCAACGAGCAGGCGATCGACGCCGGGCTGGAGCCGATCCTTTTCGATGACGGAGAGACGGTCACGCTGGAGGCGGAGCATGAAGACGCGATGAGGAGGATTTGCAATCATGAGTGAAGCGCTGCACAACAAACTGACCCGGCGCCAGGCCAACGCCATCATCCAATCGATGGGCGGCGGTGTCGTTCCGCAGGAAGGCATTGAGCACGTCGTGGTCGGCCGCGTCAAGGAGATCCGCCAACTGGTCGAAGATCTGCATGGCGCGGCGGACGGACTGTCCGGCATGAAGTTTCTGATCGGCGACTACGGCACAGGTAAAAGCTTCATGGCCACCTTGACCCGTTTTATCGCCTATCGCGAGAACTTCGTGGTCGCTTACACCGACCTGACCGCCAACCGCCGCCTCTACGCCCACGACGGCAAAGGCGTCGCGACCTACTCCGACCTGATGCAAAACCTCTCCACCAAGTCGAAGCCGAACGGCAACGCCTTGCGCTCCCTGATCGAGCGCTGGCTGTCCGACCTGCAGCAAAAAGTCGCCGTCGAACACGACTTCGACAGCATTCCTGACGCCTCCGACACCCGCTTCACCCGCCTGGTCAGCCAGGAGGTGCAAGGCGTCGTCCGCGAGGTGCAGGAGCTGTCGGGCGGATTTGACTTCGCCACCGTGCTGACCAAGTACTACCAAGCCTACCTCAGCGGCGACGAGACGATCCAAGAGCACTGCATCAAATGGCTGCGCGGCGAGTACCGCACCAAGACGGAAGCGAAAAAAGACCTTGGTGTGCGCGATGTGATCAACGATGACAACTGGTTTGACTATCTGAAAGTGATGACTCAGTTCATCGCGTCGATCGGCTACGGCGGCCTGCTCGTCCTGTTCGACGAAGCGGTCAACCTCTACAAGATCGACCACGCCGGCGCCCGCGCCAAAAACTACGAGCGCATCCTCGAGTTCTACAACGAATGCACCCAAGGCCGCGCCGCACACCTGATGGTGCTGTTCATGGGTACGACCGATTTTCTGGAAGACGAGCGCCGCGGACTCTTTTCCTATAAAGCGTTAAAATCGCGGCTCTTGCCCAACCAATACGAAACGCATGAATTCCGCGACCTGCGCCAGCCGGTGATCAAACTGGCGCCGTTGTCTGCCGAAGAGCTGTTCGTGCTGCTCCGGAAGATCCGCGACATCTATGCAGCGTTGTACCAAGTGGAGAACATCACCGCCCTGGTCAGCGACGACAACATGCTGGAGATCGTACAAAAAGCGCTCTCCCGCCCGGGCGGTGTCCAGTTCATCACGCCGCGCGAACTGATCCGCGAGTTCATCGGGATCTTAAACGTGCTGCATCAGAATCCGGAGATGAGCAAAGCGGACATCTTCCTGGAACGCCTCGAACTGGCCGGACAGGAATCGCGCCGCTTTGTGGGACGAACGTTGGATTAAGTGGAAGAAAAGTCAAGCATAATGAATAAAAATCAATAGGCATGCGTTGCCACCCGTTTTCCAAACCGTGCAAATCCGAATCGCTCCAGATATAATGTTGCAGGAACTTGAAGGGGAGGGACAGTTTGGATGACAGAACCGAGATACAAACGAGTGCTGATCAAATTGAGCGGAGCTGCGGTGGCAGGCCAGGAGGAATTTGGCTTTGACCCGGATTCGCTGGAGCATATTGCCCGTGAGGTGCTTTCGGTCATCGACCTTGGCGTCGAAGTGGCGATCGTCATCGGCGGCGGCAACATCTTCCGCGGCAATGTGGCCGAGACGTGGGGCATCGACCGGGCGGAGGCGGACAACATCGGCGTCCTCGGCACGGTGATCAACTCGCTGATGCTGCGCGGCGTGCTGAAAGCGCGTTCCGACCGCGAAGTGCGCGTCATGACGGCGCACCAGATGAACTTCATCGCCGAACCGTTCATCCGCCTGCGCGCGACTCATCACTTGGACAAAGGCTACATCGTCATCCTCGCCGGCGGCACGGGCCAGCCCTACGTCACCACCGATTATCCGGCGGTGCAGCGCGCGCTGGAACTGCAATGTGACGCGATCCTCGTTGCCAAAAACGGCGTGAACGGCATCTTCTCGGCCGATCCGAAACAAGATCCGGACGCGAAACGCTACCACTCGATTTCCTATGATGATGTGGTGCGTGAGAACCTGAAAGTGATGGACCAGTCGGCGATGATCCTCGCCCGCGACTTCGGCATCCCGCTGCACATCTTCGATTTTGACCAGCAGGATTCGATGCGCAGCATCTGCCTCGGCGAAAACATCGGCACGTACCTCTCTCCCACGACCACCAGAAGTCTGGAGTAGTCCCTTTGCAAAAAGGGGCTTTTTTTTCTGCTTTACCTTGACGTAACGTCAACGTTTAAGATGAGGACAGGAGGTGGCGAAGATGCGCAGAGTGCATATCAAAGAGATCGCAGACAAGCTGCAGGTAAGTGCCCGCGCCATCCGCTGGTACGAGCAGAAGGGGCTGATCGCGCCTGACAAAAACGAGGAGAACGGGTACCGCACGTTTACCGAAAACGAGGCGTGGCGGCTGCAGACGATCATCTCGCTGCGCGAAGTCGGCATGGGCATCCCGGAGATCAAAAAGGTGCTCGACGAGCTGGACGCGGGCGACGAGCAGGACGTGCTGTATTACCTCGAACTGCAGCGCGCCGTGATGTTTTCGCAATGGATTGAACTGAAAGGGATGATCGAAACGTTGGATCGCATGATCGGAAACGCCAAGCAGCAACAAGAGCTGGTCTGGGAGGACATTCACCAGCTCGTCGACAGCGCGAAAGGCTACCGCGACCTGCGCAAGACGTGGACCGACCGCTGGGGATTCGACCGCCAGGCGGCGCAGTATGACGAAGCGGTGCTGCGCGAGCCGGAGTTCAATCCGCATCAGAACTACAACGAAGCGTTGGACATGACCTGCCAGCTGGTCAACCCGCGCCTTGGCGAGCGGGGGTTGGAGATCGGCATCGGGACGGGCAATCTGGCCGGGCGCTTTTTGGCAAAAGGCATTGAAATCGCAGGCACCGACCAGTCGCGGGAGATGCTACGCCAGTGCCAGGCGAAATATCCGCAGATCGAAACGAAGCTCGGCAACTTCCTCGCCGTACCGTATCTGGACGACCAGTTTGATTTTGTCGTCACATCGTACGCCCTGCACCACCTGACCGACGAGCAGAAGCTGCTCGCGCTGGAGGAGATGCGCCGCGTCCTCAAGCCGCACGGGCGGATCTGCATCACCGATCTGATGTTTGAAAGTGCGGCGAAGCGTGCGGCGGTGCGCGAAGAGTTCCAGAGCGCAGGTCGGGCGGACCTGTGGGCGCAGATCGAGGACGAGTATTACGCCGACCGCTCCCTGCTCTTGAAGTGGTTCGAAGCCAACGGCTATGTGGCACAGGCCAAGCAGGTCAACGACTTCCTGCACATCCTGTTCGCGGTGCCGATTCGCTAAAAATAGGGCTTGCGCTTGACGCAGCGTCAACCTTTACGATGGGCTCGTCACAACATTTCCGAAAGGGGTATGCGAAGATGAGCCTTTTGATTGCCAATGCGATGATTTTGACGATGACAGGGGAGACGGTGACGCCGATCCAGGGAGATCTGCTGATCGAAGGAGATCTGATTACAGCGGTCGGCGAGGTGTCGGCGGAGCAGCAGGCACAGGCGGAAGAGGTGATCGACGCGCAGGGCATGGTGGCACTGCCCGGACTGGTCAACTGCCACAACCATGCGGCGATGAGCATCCTGCGCGGCTTCTCGGAAGATCTGCGCCTGATGGAGTGGCTGTCACAAAAAATGTGGCCGGCCGAAGCGCGGATGACGCAGGAGGATGTGTACCTCGGGACGCTGCTCGCCGCGGTCGAGATGATCAAGTCCGGCACGAGCACGTTTGCCGACATGTACGTCTTCACCGACAGCGTGGCGCAAGCGGTGATCGACTCCGGGATGCGTGCGGCGCTGACCCGGGGGATGCTCGACGCGCCGGAAGGGCGGGAAACGCGGTTCGCCGAGGCGCGTGCGCTTTTTGAAACATGGAACGGAGCCGGAGACGGACGCCTCACCGTCATGGCCGGTCCGCATGGTCCGCACACCTGCCCGCCCGCTTTTTTGCAAGAGGTCTGCAAGCTGGCCGACGAGTTCAATGCGCCGCTGCACATCCATCTGGCCGAGACGACCGAGGAAGTGGAGATCATTCGCAAGGCGTACGGCTTGACGCCGACCGAATACTTGAAAGAGGTCGGGCTGTTCGACCATCATGTGGTGTTGGCGCACAGCGTGCATCTGACGGCGGGGGACATCGAGATCTTGCGGGAGAGCAAGCTGCGGGGCGGGATCGCGCACAACCCGGTCTCCAACCTCAAGCTCGGCTGCGGCATCGCGCCGGTCACCGAATACCTGCGGGCGGGGCTGACGGTGGGCTTGGGCACCGACGGGCCAGGTTCGGCGACGACGCTCGACATGTTCGAAGAGATCAAAGCGGCAGCCTGGCTGCAAAAAGTGCAGACGTTCGACCCGACCGCGCTGACCGCCGCCCAAGTCCTGCAGATGGCCACCCGCGAAGGCGCCAAAGTCCTCGCCCTCGACAGCGCGATCGGCACGCTGGAAGCGGGCAAGAAGGCGGACGTGATCCTCGTCGACACGAACGCCGCCCACCTCCGCCCGCACCATGACCTCACCGCCCTGCTCGCCTACAGCGCCAATGGGGCCGACGTCCACACCACCATCGTCGGCGGCGAAGTGCTGATGCGCGGCCGCAAGCTCACCAAACTGGACGAGCAAGGACTGATCGGCGAAATCGAACAGCGCGCGAAATTCATCACAGCAGGGATTTAAGCTGCCAAGCAGAAGGATAGACTGGTAGAAAACGATCGGACGTTGAGGGAGGATACCGGTTTGACCTTCGAGTTGTTAAGCCCGACCATACAAAAGAAAATCTGGAACCTGGAGTGGCGGCAGTTCACTCCGATCCAGCAAGCGGCCGTGCCGGTGCTGCTCAAGAAACGGCACTGCCTGCTGATGGCAGGTACCGCCTCGGGGAAGACCGAGGCGGCTTTTTTGCCGATCTTGAGCCACTTGGAGCAGGCGGGGCAGACCGGACGAGGGCTGAACGGGCTGAAAGTCCTCTACCTGTCGCCGCTGCGCGCCTTGATCAACGACCAGTTCGAACGGATCGAACGCCTGACCGACACGCTGGACATTCCGCTCTTGAAATGGCACAGCGATGTGGCGCGCAGCAAAAAGCTGGCCTGGCTGGACAACCCGCGCGGCATCTTGCAGATCACGCCGGAGTCGCTCGAATCTCTGCTCGTCAACCAGACGGAAAAAGTGCCCCGGCTGCTCGAAAGTGTCGAGTTCATCATCCTCGACGAACTGCACGCCTTCCTCGAAAGCGACCGCGGCCTGCACGTCCAGTCACTTCTGCACCGCATGCGCCGCTACATGCAGCAGCCCCCGGTCATGGTCGGCCTCTCCGCCACGATCGGGTCACCGGAGATCGCAAAGCGTTACCTGCACGCCGACGACCCCGGGCAGGTCGAAGTGATCAACCCTGCCGACAGCAAGCGCCAGATCTTTCTGCAAGCCGACTTCTTCGGCAAAGAAAGCGCCGGGCTATCCCAAGCGCTGGTGCGCGACATCTATGACCTGACCCAAGACAAGAAAACGATCCTCTTCTGCAACTCGCGCGGCCAGGTGGAAGAGCTGACCCACAAGCTGAACGAAACGGGCAGGAAGCTTGCCGGACCGCTCTACACCAAACGCTACTACCCGCACCATTCTTCTATCGACAAAGGGGAGCGCGAATGGATCGAAGAGCAGATGCGCACGACCCGGCTGCCGCTCACCGTCGTCAGCACGAACACGCTGGAGCTCGGCATCGACATCGGCTCGCTCGACCTCGTCGTGCAGCTCGACGCCACCTCATCCGTCTCTTCGCTCAAGCAGCGCCTCGGGCGTTCCGGGCGCCGGGCGGGCGCCGACTCCTACCTGATGATGTACGCGACAGAAGAGGAGGATCTGGTCCAGGCGGTGGCGGTGACGGAGCTGTTGTTCGACAAATGGATCGAGCCGCCCGAGCCGCGCCGCGACGTGTATGACCTGCTGTTTCACCAGCTGCTCGCGCTCTGCACGGAGCGCAAAGGCGTTTACCGGGAAGACCTGCTCGAGGAGATCGCCGACAACCCGACGTTCTCCGATCTGCCTGCCGCACGCGTCCGCGAGCTGTTGGAGTGGATGCTAAGCGCTGACTGGCTGGAGGTTGTCGAAGGCCGCTGCATCCCCGGCATCCAAGGGGAGCGGCTGGTGCGGTCGCGGGATTTTTACTCGGTCTTCCAATCGCCGGTTCTCTACAAAGTCATGCACGGCACGCGGCTGGTCGGGACGATCGAAGCGTCGCCGCTTGTCATGCCGGGCGAAACGGTGCTGCTCGGCGGTGCGACCTGGGAGATTCTCGAGATCGACGACCGTCGCAGCACCGTCTACGTCGCGCCTTCTTTTGACGGCAAGCGGCCGCTCTGGCTGTCCGGCGGGCGACAGGTGCATCCGCAGATCGCAGAGCAGATCTACGCGACCTATACGGAAAGCGCAGACTACGACTACCTGCATCCCCGCGCCTGGCACCGCCTGCAGGAAGCGCGAATGACGGCGAAGCAGCTGGGCTTCGAACCGGGTGTGCGCGTGCTGCGCGAAGGGGCGCGCGCTTTGACCCTGTACGATTATGCCGGAACGCGCCGCCAAAATGCGCTGGCGACGCTGTTGCGAGGCTGGCTGCGCGAGCTGGAGATCGGGCTGTCTGTCAAACAGTCCGCCTTTGCGGTGACGCTGGAAGGCGGGGTGATCCCGGACGGATTGGCCAAAAAGCTGGTCGTGTTCCTCGTCGATGTCTTGACCCGCAACGCGGAACTCAAATACCTGATGATGGGCCGCAGCGCCGAAGCGGAAGGCGGGGCGCCGACGAAGTTTGCCGAATACCTGCCCCTGAACTTCCAGCGCTGGATCGAAGACGAGATCGAGCGCGATGTGGAAGGGCTGCGGGAGTGGGTGCAGGAGCAAAAGTGGAAATGGGTGCAGGAAAGAAAATGAGGGACCACCTTGCAACGCGGCCGTTTCTGGTCAATAATGAGTAAGAACAAGTCCATGCTGCACTTGCAGGAATACATAATTACACTGTCGAATAGGTTAGCGTCACAGGAGTAAAGCGTCACTGCTGTACAGTCTGTGCGCCTCAAATATACGGGGGGTTTGGAGGGGATAGCCCAATGCAACTGGATAAACTGCGCGACAGAACGGTCGATCAGCTCTTCGAAGCGATCCTCCAACTGCGTACGCTCGAAGAAGCCTATCAGTTTTTTGATGATCTATGCACCGTCAACGAAGTGCAATCGCTGGCCCAGCGTCTCGAAGTGGCACGCATGCTGCGCAAAGGCCAAACGTATAACCAGATCGAAGCGGAGACCGGTGCGAGCACCGCGACCATCTCCCGCGTCAAGCGCTGCCTGAACTACGGCACCGACGGTTACAAGGTTGTGCTCGATCGCTTAGCAGAGAAATAGCGCACAGAAACCCTTGCTTCTCCACCGGCAGGGGTTTTGTTATGACAACCGAGAGGAGGCCCGCGTCCTTGACGACCGCCCACACCTCACCTCCTTGGCGCCACTGGCGGCACGTCGTCAAACTCGACCCGGCCCGCCCGCTCTGCGACGAGGTGGTGCTCGCCATCGCCGCATCCGGCACCGACGCCGTCTTTCTCGGCGGCACACAGGACATCACCTACGAAAACACCAACACACTGCTCGGCCGCCTGCGCCGCCTGGCGCCCGACCTGCCGCTCTGGCAGGAAGTCTCGACCGGCGACGCTGTCGTCGACGGGGTGGACGGCTACTGCATCCCGGTCGTGCTGAACAGCTCCGACCCGCACTGGCTGATCGGCGCCCATGCGCAGGCCCTGGAGAAATTCGGCCCGTGGATCGACTGGAGCAAAGTGCTCGTCGAAGGCTACCTCGTGCTCAACCCGGAGGCTGCCGTCGCCCGACTCACCGGTGCGAACAGCAGGCTCACTCCGCAAGCGGCCGCTTCCTACGCCGCCGCAGCTGAGGCGCTTTTTTCGCTCCCGGTGCTCTACATCGAATACAGCGGCACTTTCGGCGACCCGGCGTTGCTCGCCGAAGTCGCCCGCACGCTCCGCCGCGCCCACCTCTTTTACGGCGGCGGCATCGACTCCTACGAAAAAGCGGCCGCGATGGCGCAGCATGCCGACACCCTGATCATCGGCAACGCGCTCTATACCGATCGCTGGCAGCAGGTGCTGGCCGATACGGTCCGCGCTGTGAAATAACAACGACAAAAAACCACCGATCGAAGATCGGTGGTTTCTCAGTTGGTCGGAATGCAGGGATTCGAACCCTGGACCTCTCGCTCCCAAGGCGAGCGCGCTACCAAGCTGCGCTACATTCCGATAGGGATGAATCTAGTTGAAAAGTTGGAGAAAATAAAAATGGTCGGAATGCAGGGATTCGAACCCTGGACCTCACGCTCCCGAAGCGTGCGCGCTACCAAGCTGCGCTACATTCCGATCCTACAAAAAGAAGATCAAAGATGGTCGGAATGCAGGGATTCGAACCCTGGACCTCACGCTCCCGAAGCGTGCGCGCTACCAAGCTGCGCTACATTCCGACATATTCAATTGAGTTCCTGTCGGCGGGCTGTTCACCCGTCAACGAGATATAGAATAACATAGGGTGATTCGGAGAGTCAATAGCTTTTTTCAAAAAAAGCGGGCCAAACAAAAATCCCCTCCGAAGAGGGGATCGGCAGCTATTTCGAGAAGATGTTGAAGACGTCTTTAAACGTGACGACGACCATCAAGGTGAGCAGGAACAGAATGCCGATAAAGTTGATGCTCGCTTCCCGCTCCAGCGAGATGCGTTTGCCACGGCGAATCCATTCGACCAAGAGGAACACCAGCCGTCCGCCGTCGAGCGCCGGGAAAGGCAGGATGTTCAAGACGGCGAGGTTGATCGACAGCAGCGCCACGATGTACATATAATGCTGCACGCCGTTGTCGGACGCTTGTCCGGTGATGCGAATGATCTCGACCGGTCCGCCGATCTCTTTGAACGAGACGGCGCCTGTCACCAGCTGCTTGAAGCCGTCAAACGTCATCGCGGTCAGCTCGCCGGTGCTGCGAAACGCCTGTGCGGTGTTTTCGCCAAACCCGCCCGCTTTGACAAAGCTTGTCTGCTGCTGCAGCGCGATGCCGATCATCGGCTTGCCTTCCGCTGCGTTCATTTGCGGCGTGACGGTCAGGTCGACGCGCTTGCCATCGCGCAGGACGCCCAGTTCCAAGGGCTTGCCGGAGTGAGTCTGCACCGCTTCGTTAAACTCGGCAGGCGTCTCCATCTCTTTGCCTTCGATCCATTTGATCTGGTCGCCGGCCAAAAGCCCTGCTGCAGCGCCCGGCTGACCAGCCTTGACTTCGCCGATAAACAGGTTGGCTTTCGGAGCGCCATATAAGTTGAACAGCAAGGCCAGGATCAGGAACGCGCCGATCATGTTCATGATCACCCCTGCGACGATGACGAGAATTCGCGCGCCTACAGGACGATTGTTAAAATTATCGGGTGCGGCTGCCGCTTCCGGGTTGTCCTCTCCATACATCTTCACGTACCCGCCCAGCGGAATCCAGTTCAACCGATACAAGACACCGTTGCGCTGATGCTTGATGATCGAGGGGCCGAATCCGACAGCAAATTCATCAACGCGGACGCCGGTGGCACGCGCAGCCCAGAAATGTCCAAGTTCGTGGATGAAGATCAGGAACCCAAGTGCGAGTAGGGCCATTACGATGTTCATTTCGAGTCATCACTCCCATTCATTTCACTCTATAATATGCAGGCAGTAGCATCCGAACATACTTATGAGCCGGATAGACCGAATATTCATCGATTATAACATATATTAGGAAACACTAGAACAGCGCATGCTACATGCAACGCAATGTATGGAAGGAGCGTCCCCCATGTCTGTCCTCACCGTGCTGGTCGGCATCCCCGCCAGCGGCAAATCGACGGTCGCACGCGACCTGACCGCGGCCAACCAAGGCGTCTGGATTCACGCCGACGATGTGAAGAAGGAACTGTTTGGCGAGCAGACGATCACCCGAGACATCAACGACGCGGTGCTGGCTGCCGTCAAAGACCGCCTGACACAGGCGATGGCAGGTGGCCGCCAGGTCGTGCTCGACGCCAAACACCGCGTTCCGAAATACAGAAGACCCTATCTGGAACTGGCGCGCCAGCATGGCTATCAGACTGAGGCCATTTTTCTGAACGTGCCGCTGGAAGCAGCGGTGGCGATGAACGGCAAGCGCCAGGCAGCGGGCGAACCGTCCGTCTCCGAAGCGCAGATCCGCCGCTATGAACGGCTCTTGCAGATCCCGACCTATGCGGAAGACTTCGACCGCATCGAAGTGCGCACCGCCGAAGCGGTGCATGAAGAAGCGGCCGCTTTCTTCCAAGAACACGAAGCCCGGTTCATCAAGCATCCCGTCCAAGTGGTGCGCGAATTGGCAGCGGACGGACGTTTGGAAAAATGGCTTCCCGAGCTCCACCGCGCCATCCCGCTCGACCAGCACAACCCCTACCACCATTTCACCGTCTTCGAACACATCATCAAAGCAACCGAAGTCGTCGCCGGCACGTCGCTGCACATGGTCTGGACGCTGCTTTTGCATGACATCGGCAAAGCCTACCCCGGGATCAAGCAGTTTACCGGCGTCATCAAAACGCCCTACGGCCGTTTCAAAGCGAAAGAGCGCGTCGAGATCGAAAATGGAGCGGACATTCGCGACGGGCGCGATTCGGGCGAGTATTACGTCGTAGAAGGGGAGCAGATCCCCAAAGCGCACATCCAGACCAGCTTGAACGGGCACTTCTACGATCACGAGAACCTCGGCGCGCAGCTGGCGTACCGGATTTTGACGCGCTTTGGCTATGATCACGAGTTTGCCTTGCATGTCGCGACCCTGATCCAATTCCACATGCTGATGCCGCGCGACATCGCCGAGGTCGAACTCTCGCAGATCCGCAAATTCTATGAAAAAACCGGGCCATACGCCGCCGAACTGATGATGGTGCGGCTGGCCGATACGCGCGGCAAATAAACTCGCAAATATGACGCAGCTCATAGACTTTTTTCGCTGCGTCTGTTTTTATTGTCTGTAGATGGTGAGCATAGATATGGGAACTTATGTTTGCTATAATGAGCTTCAAGATGCACTGAGTACTAGACATGAGGTGTTGCACATGTTTTCAATACAAGGCGGAGAGAAGATGCTCGAAGGTCTCAATCCGCAGCAAAAAGAAGCGGTGCTGCATAGCCAAGGCCCGCTATTGATCATCGCGGGAGCCGGTTCGGGCAAGACGAGCGTGCTGACCCGGCGCATCGCCTATCTGATCGGGGAGCGCCGCGTGGCGCCATGGCAGATTCTCGCGATCACCTTTACCAATAAAGCGGCAAAAGAGATGCGCGAGCGCGTCGAGAACCTGATCGGCCCGAATGCGTATGACGTTTGGATCTCCACCTTCCACTCGATGTGCGTGCGCGTGTTGCGCCGCGATGCGGACAAGCTCGGGTACACCAACTCGTTCACCATTCTCGACGCCGGCGACCAGCTCACCGCCGTCAAACAATGCTTGAAAGAGCTGAACATCGACCCGAAAAAGTTCGACCCGCGCGGCTTGCTCGCGATGATCTCCAACGCGAAAAACGACCTGCTGACACATGAGCGCTTCGCCGACACGGTGCGCGAAGGCGACGTGTTCGGCAAGGTCGCCGCCGACGTTTACATCGCCTATCAGAAGAAGCTGAAGGCGAACAACGCGATGGACTTTGACGACCTGATCATGAAGACGGTCTACCTGTTCCGGCACCATGAAGAGGTGCTGTCGTTCTACCAAAATCGCTGGCATTACGTCCACGTCGACGAGTATCAGGACACCAACAAGGCGCAGTATCAGCTGGTGCAATTGCTCGCCCAGAAAAAGCGCAACATCTGCGTCGTCGGCGATTCCGACCAGTCGATCTACGCCTGGCGTGGGGCGGACATCACCAACATCCTCCATTTTGAAAAAGATTATCCGGAGACGACGGTGATCAAGCTGGAGCAGAACTACCGCTCCACCGGCTTCATCCTGCAAGCTGCGAACAAAGTCATCGAAAACAACTCCGAGCGCAAAGAGAAGAATCTCTGGTCGACAAAACCGGAAGGCGAGCTGGTCAAGCTGTACAAAGCGTACGACGAGCACGCCGAAGCGCAGTTCGTCATCCAGCAGTCGCTCGAACACATCAAAGGCGGCGGCAAGCACTCCGACATCGCCGTGCTCTACCGCACCAACGCCCAGTCCCGCGTGATCGAGGAATCCTTGCTGAAATCGACCGTGCCGTACACGATCTACGGCGGCATCAAGTTCTATGAGCGCAAAGAGATCAAAGACCTCTTGGCCTATCTGCGCCTGATCGCCAACCTGAACGACGACCTCTCGCTGACCCGCGTGATCAACGTGCCGAAGCGGGGCATCGGCGACACCACCGTCGGCAAGATTCTCGACTACGCGGCTGCGAATGAGCTGTCGGCCTTCCAGGCCCTGATGGAGATCGAAAACATCGGCATTCGCGGCAAAGCGAACGGGGCGATCAAAGAGTTCGTCCTGCTGATGCGCAATTTTGCTTCGCAGATGCCGTACTTGACGGTGTCCGATCTGACCGCCGAAGTGCTGAAGCTGACCGGCTACCGCAAAGAGCTGGAACTGGAGAAGACTTTGGAAGCGGACGCGCGCTTGGAGAACTTGGACGAATTCCTGTCGGTCACCGCGGAGTTCGACAACAAGCACGACCTGTCCGAAGAGAACCGCCTCGTCGAGTTCCTCTCCGAAGTCGCCTTGATCGCCGACAGCGAGCAGTCGGACGGAGAAGAAGGGCCGGAGTCGATCAAACTGATGACGCTGCACGCAGCCAAAGGGCTGGAGTTCCCCGTCGTCTTTCTCGTCGGCCTCGAAGAAGGCATGTTCCCGAGCAACCGCACCTTGACCGGCGGCGACGAGCGCGACGTGGAAGAGGAGCGCCGCCTGATGTATGTCGGGATCACCCGCGCCGAAGAGAAGCTGTTCCTCTCGCACGCCGGATCGCGCATGATGTACGGCCAGATCAAAGCGAACGCGCCGTCGCGCTTCATCCGTGAGATCCCGCCGCAGCTGATCGAGGAAGTCGGCATCATCCGCCGCCAGCCGATGCAGGACCGCGTGCGAAGCGAGATTCCGGGCCTGCAAAACGGCGCCCGCGTGCCGAGCGGTTTCGGAGCGGACCCCAACCTGACGTGGGAAGTCGGCGAGTGGGTCTCACACCGCAAATGGGGGCTTGGTGAAATCGTCAAGACGGAAGGGGCCGGGGACAATCTCGAGCTGTACATTCAGTTTGAAGACCTGGCGATCGGCATGAAAAAGCTGCTCGCCCGCTTTGCGCCGATCGTGAAGACGGAAGACTAGAGTTTTTGGAGGGAGAGAATCCGGATGGCACACTTTCATACGATAGAAGAAGCGCTGGAAGACTTGCGCCAAGGCAAAGTGATCATCGTCGTCGACGATGAAGACCGTGAAAACGAAGGGGATTTTGTGGCGTTGTCCGAACATGCGACGCCCGATGTGATCAACTTTATGATCACCGAAGGGCGCGGTCTCGTCTGCGTGCCGATCACCGAAGCGCGGGCGCGGGAGCTCAGCCTGACCGCGATGGTCGATGACAACACCGACGCGCACGGCACGGCGTTTACCGTGTCGGTCGACGGCAAGAACACGACGACAGGCATCTCCGCGTTCGAACGCGCCGAGACGATCCGCGCCTTGATCGAGGACGGCACCAAGCCGGACGAGTTTAAAAAGCCGGGCCACATCTTTCCCTTGATCGCCAAAGACGGCGGCACGCTGCGCCGCGCCGGGCACACCGAAGCGGCGGTCGACCTCGCCCGCCTCGCCGGTGCTTACCCGTCCGGCGTGATCTGCGAAGTGCTGAACGCCGACGGCACGATGGCGCGCGTTCCCGACCTCGAAGCGATCGCCGAGCGCCACGGCCTGAAGATGATCACGATCGCCGACCTGATCGCCTACCGCAAGCAAAGCGAGATCCTGATCGACCGCGCCGCCGAAGTGCGCATGCCGACCGAGTTTGGCGATTTCCAGATGGTCGCCTACACCAACTCGATCGACGACAAAGAGCATGTCGCGATGGTCAAAGGCGACATCTCGCCCGGCGAGCCGGTGCTGGTGCGCGTGCACTCCGAGTGCCTGACCGGGGACATTTTCCACTCCTACCGCTGCGACTGCGGTCCGCAAAAGGAAGCCGCTTTGCGCCAGATCAACGAAGCGGGCAAAGGCGTCCTGCTCTACATGCGCCAGGAAGGGCGCGGCATCGGACTGATCAACAAGCTGAAAGCGTACCAGCTGCAAGATCAGGGCTATGACACCGTCGAAGCGAACGAGCAGCTCGGCTTCAAAGCCGACCTGCGTGAATACGGCATCGGCGCCCAGATCCTGCGCGACCTCGGCGTGCAGAAGATCCGTTTGCTGACCAACAACCCGCGCAAGATCAGAGGCTTGTCCGGCCACGGCCTCGAAGTGGTCGAGCGCGTCGCGCTGCAGATGGAGCACAACGAAAACAACGAAGGCTATTTGAAAACGAAACAAGCTAAACTCGGCCACATGCTGAAGTTTTAGGAGGGGCTCGCCGTGACGGTACAGGACAAAGAGCAGCGCATCCGTGAACTGATCGAGGAGATCACCGATTATGACTACCATTACTACACGCTGGACACACCCAAAGTGACCGACGCCGAATGGGACCGGCTGTATGATGAACTCGTGCGCCTCGAAGCGGAGACCGGCATCTCCCTGCCCCAGTCGCCAACTCACCGCGTCGGCAGCGGGGTGCTGATCGACAGCTTCCCGGAGCACAAGCACCTCGCTCGCCTGTGGAGTCTCGACAAAGCGCAAAGCGCCGACGAGCTCCGCGAATGGGACAAACGCGTCCGCAAGCTGATCGCCGACCACAACACCAAACATCCGGACGAACAACTCCCCGAGCCGCAGTATGTGCTGGAGCAGAAATTCGATGGTCTGACCATCAACCTGACGTATGAAAACGGCATGCTCGTCCAAGCGGCGACGCGCGGGCGAGGCGTGGTCGGCGAGTCGATCCTGCCACAGGTGAAGACGATCAAGTCGGTGCCGCTGAGCATCCCGTTTCAAGACGGCCTGATCGAAGTGCAAGGCGAAGCGATCATGCCGCTGTCGGCGCTCGCCCACTACAACGAGCGGGCGACTGAGACCGGCGCCGAGCTGTTGAAAAACGCCCGCAACGCCGCTTCGGGCGCGCTGCGCCAGAAAAACGTGGAACTCACCGCCAAGCGCAACCTGGACGCCTACCTCTACGGCATCGGCTATGCGGATGGCATCGAGTTTGACACGCACGAGCAGATCCTCGATTTCCTGCGCGAGAACCGGATCAAGACATCGCCCTACTCGCAGGTCTATGCGGACATCGAAACGGTGATCGAAGAGATCGCCCGCTTTGACCGGGAAGACCACCCGCACCTCGATTACCTGATCGACGGGATGGTGATCAAGATCAACGATCTCGCCACCCGCGACGCGCTCGGCTATACCGACAAGTTCCCGCGCTGGGCGGTCGCGTTCAAGTTCGAAGCGGAAGAGTACTCGACGATTCTGCAAAGCGTGGTCTGGGACGTCGGCCGCACCGGCAAGATCACGCCGACCGCGCTGCTGGAGCCAGTCGACATCGGCGGCGTCACCGTGCAGCGCGCGACGTTGAACAACTGGGGTGACATCCAGCGCAAAGGCGTGCAGATCGGTTCGCGCATCGCCATCCGCCGCTCCAACGACGTGATCCCGGAAGTGCTGTTTGCGCTCGATGACGACGAGCTGCAGACCACGCCGATCGACAAGCCGGAGCAGTGCCCGAGCTGCGGCTCCGAACTGGTCGAAAAAGGCGCGCACCTCTTCTGCCAGAACGTCGACGGGTGCCGCACCCAGGTCGTCAACCGCATCGCTCACTTCGCAAGCCGCGGCGGCATGGACATCGAAACATTTTCGATCAAGACGGCCGAGCAGCTGTTTGACGAGCTGGGCGTGTCCGATCCGGCCGACCTCTATGACCGCTTGAGCATGGAGCAGCTGCTGGCCCTGCCGCGCTTTGGCGAAAAGAAAGCGCAGAACCTGCTCGCCGCCCTCGAGAAGAGCAAAGGCAAAGACCTGGCCTCGTTCCTCAATGCGCTCGGCATTCCGAACACCGGCGCGCGGATGGCCCGCGATCTGGCCGAGACGTTCGGTTCGCTGCAGCGCGTGCAAACCGCCGCGTTTGACGAGCTGGTCGCCATCCCCGGATTTGGCGACATCGTCGCGGAGAGCATCACGACGTTCTTTGGGCAGGAGCGCATCCAAACGAGCATCGAGCGGATGCTGCAGGCCGGGGTCCACCCGACCCATGAGGCGCCGCAGATCGCAGAAGCGGCAGCGGAGAGCCCGTTTTTCGGCAAGACGGTCGTTCTGACCGGCACGCTGACAGCACTTGGGCGCAATGACGCGAAAGCCAAGCTGGAAGCGTTCGGCGCCAAAGTCACCGGCTCCGTCTCCAAGAAAACCGACTTCGTCGTCGCAGGTGACGAGGCCGGCTCCAAACTGACCAAAGCGCAAGAGCTCGGCGTCACCGTCCTGACCGAGCAGGAGTTCCTCGCGCTGATCGGCGAAGCATGAGCAGGCTCTGGCGGTCGCTCCTGCTCGTCCTGACCCTGGCCCTGTTCCTCTCCGCCTGCGGTGACAAGGATGCGCCGAAAGCCGTTCCGCTCAAAGCGGGCGTGCCTGCGCCCGACTTTACCTTGGAGACGATGAGCGGGCAGACGGTCAAGCTGTCCGACCTGCGCGGGCAGAAGGTGTTCCTGAACTTCTGGGCCTCGTGGTGCCCGCCGTGCAAGAAAGAGATGCCCGACCTGCAGGAGATGTCGCGCAAATACGAGGACAAAGTCAAGCTCTACGGCGTGAACATCACGGCGGATGACACGCTGGAGCGCGCGGAGACGTTCATCCTCGAACAAAAGCTGACCTTCCCGCAGCTGCTCGACAAAGAAGGCAAAGTGCAGAAGGCGTACAATGCGATCACCGTCCCGATCTCCGTCACGATCGACGAGGCGGGCAAGATCGTCGAGTACCGCCTCGGGCAGTTGACGAAAGAGCAGATGGAGCAGATGTTCCAAGCCCTCATGTGAGGGCTTTTTCTTTTGACGTTCCGCGCAACTGTGGTAAAATGTGTCTATCAGCCAGTATTAACGGATGGGGTGTACAACGAATGGAAGTACTTCGCGTAAAAGGCGGAACTCCGCTGATGGGCGAAATCCAGGCATCGGGGAGCAAGAACTCCGTCCTGGCAATCATGTGTGCCGTTCTGCTCTGTGACGGCGAGACAATTTTGGAAAACGTTCCGAACTTGAGCGATGTAAATACGTTGATGGAAATTCTGGAAGAGACAGGCGTCAAAGGGGAATGGATCGCTCCGAACACGCTGCGCTTTGTGAACAACGGGTTGACCAAATGGAGCGTGTCGGAAGATCTCGTGCGCAAGATGCGCGCGTCCTTCTCGATCTTTGGCCCCTTGCTGGCTAAAGCCGGCAAGGCGCAGATTCCGCTTCCCGGCGGCTGCGTGATCGGGGCGCGTCCGGTCGACCAGCATCTGAAAGCGATGGGCGCGCTCGGCGCTGAGATCAAGATGCTCGACGGCAGCGTGTACGCCGAATGCCCGGGCGGCCGCCTGAAAGGCGCGGCGATGTTCCTCGGCACGCGCTTCGGCTCCACGGTCGGCGGCACCAACGCGGCGATCATGGCGGGGGCGCTGTCCTCCGGCACGACGATCATCTACAACGCGGCCCGCGAGCCGGAGATCGTCGACCTCGTGATGTTCCTGAACAAGGCGGGCGCGAAGATCCGCGGCGTCGGCACCGACATCATCACCATCGAAGGCGTCGAGAGCCTGCAAGGCGTGCGCTACACCTGCATGACCGACCGCATCGAGTCGGGCACCTACCTCTGTGCCGGCGCGATCACGCGCGGGAAAGTCACCGTCAAAGGCATTCCGCCGCAGTCCTTGGCCGGGCTTCCGTCCCTGCTGTTCGACATGGGCTGTGACATCACGCTCGAAGGCGATTCGATCACCGTCGACGCCCGCGACCGCGAATTGCGCGCCACGCATGTCATCACCTTTGCTTATCCGGGCTTTGCCACCGACTTGCAGCCGGCGATGCTGACCCTGCTGACGACAGCAAAAGGCATCTCCTACGTCAAAGAGACCGTCTTTGATGCCCGCTTCGGCTTCACCCAGGAGCTGACCCGCATGGGAGCCGACATCAAGATCTCCGGCGACACGGCGATCGTCAGCGGCGTGGAGAAGCTGAGCGGCGCGCGCGTCATCGCAGGCGACCTGCGGGCAGCGGGCGCGATGATCCTCGGCGGTCTGGCAGCAGACGGCATGTCGACGGTCGAAGGGCTGCAGTATCTGGACCGCGGCTATGAGAACCCGGTCGAAAAGCTTGTTTCCATCGGAGCGCAGATCGAACGCGTCAACACCGGCGCATAGACAGGAAAGTCTTGAACAAGAACAGGAGGGGCTTTACCATGTCCAACCTCGACAAGACCATGATTTTTCGACCAGATCAGGAATCGGAACTGCTGAACGAAATCATCACCGGCGTGGTGCCGGCACTCCGCGAACAAGGCTACGATGCGGCTCGCCAACTGGCCGGCTTCCTCGTGACCGGGGAGAGCAACTACATCACCTCGGCGAACAACGCGCGGGCGACAATGGCCAAGATGGACCGATTGATCGCCGTGGAGCAGATCCTCAACGACTATTTCAAGCTGAAGGGTCTGTAAGCGTAACAAAGCGTTCCTCCACCGGAGGAACGCTTTTGTATGTCTGCTTATTCTTTTCCGCGCAGAAAATCCGGCACGGTGGATCGGTTCTCCGCTTTGACGCGGACGAATGCGATGCGGTTGGACATTCTCCCGAGCATGAACACCACCGGGATGGCGATGATATGGAACAGCAAGATTCCGCTCATGTTTTGACTACCTCCTATGGTTCCGTTTTGCTAGATTCTATGAGCGGGACGGAGCATGTAGAACCGGAACGGACGGACAAAAATAAAGTCCGGCACCCGACTTTTATAACAGCCGCAGAAGGTGTAACTTTTTATCTGCCTCATGCGTCATATCTAACGATTTCGTGAAATCGGCGAGAAGAACTTTCGTTTTCGCGGACATCTCTGGTATAATAAGTACGTTTCACGGGCGCCTGTCTAGCGGCGCTCGAATCTTTTGGCACAGCATCCAACCTTTTTGGAAATAAAAGTGGAATTTTGCGCACACTACCTGCAATAAAATGTGGCGCAGAGGGAGGCTTACGAACGAAGATGCAATCCCCACAAATGCTGACCTTGACTTTGATCGTCTCGTTTGCGCTGGTGTTCTTCATGGTGCCGTATCTGCGCAAGGTGGCGTTGAAGACAGGGTTCGTAGACATGCCGAACCCTCGGAAACTGCACAAAGAGCCGATTCCGGTACTCGGCGGGGCGGCGATTTATTTCGGCTTTATCGTCTCGACCTTATTGATTCAGTTGATCTTTGGGAAAGTGGATGACACGTTTTACGGCATCGCGCTCGGCGGCCTGCTCCTGTTCGTCGTCGGGGTGATCGACGACTACTACAAGACGCGCGGCAAGGATTTCCCGGCGTGGCCGAAACTGTTGACGCACATCGCCGCAGCGTTTGTGCTGGTCGGCTTTGATGTCCGGGTTGAAGCGGTCACGATCCCGTGGATCGACCTGCCGTACTACTCTTTCGCCGACCACGGCATGGGCTGGATCTCGATCGTGGCGACCGTGCTTTGGGTGGTGGCGCTGACGAACATGCTGAACTTCCTGGACGGCGTAGACGGCCTGGCAGCGGGCATCTCGTCGATCTCGGCGATCACCCTGTTGTTCATCGCGATCCTCTCCGGCAACGGACCGGTCGCGTTTTATGCAGTCGCGCTGATCGGTGTTTCGCTGGCATTCCTCAAGCACAACTTCCACCCGGCGCGCATCTTCATGGGCGACGCAGGGGCGACGTTCCTCGGCTTTGCCCTGGCCGCTCTGGCGGTCGACGGCGCGTTCAAATCGGCGACGTTTGTCTCCTTGATCGTTCCGGTGCTGGCGCTGGGCGTCCCGATCTTCGACACGCTGTTCGTGCTGTTCAAGCGGATCAAAGAACGCCGTCCGCTGCACCAGGCTGACAAATCGCACACGCATCACAGCTTGTTGCGCAGCGGTATGAGCCAAGTGCAGACCGTATCGTTTATGTATTTGCTCGGCATTTGCTTCTCTTTGCTGTCAATCGTCGTATTGCTCGTCAACTACAAATAAAAACGTACGGATCACTCCTTGCCCGGTTTCGCGGGCAAGGAGCTTTTTGTTGGTTGAAACTTTTCCCACGTTTTGGCGTACTACTAAGGAATGCCATCGCGCAGCGAATCGGACGGCATAAAAATAGGCCGCCTTGTGTCGGAAGGCGGCCTTTCCATGATGGGGGACTTCCCTTAAAACATGCTGGACTAAGAGTTGTCTGCGTTAATCATACTAGAGACGATATTTATTTTATATGGTTGATAAGTTGCATTTTGTTTGTAGTGCTGCAGTCCTTGAATGGGAGCAAGAGAGGGGGAGATTGAGGTGTGGACCACGACCAGAGTCACAGAAAAGCTCGGCATTCGCGTTCCGATCCTGCAAGCGCCGATGGCGGGCGGCGCGACGACGCCGGAGCTAATGGCGGCCGTCTCGAACGCGGGCGGGCTGGGTTCGCTTGGCGCGGGGTATCTGTCGGCCGCCGCGATGCGTGAGGCGATCCGCCGAATTCGCGAACTGACGGACCAGCCGTTCGCCGTCAACCTGTTCGTTCCGGAGTCGCCGCGGGAAGATGCCGTGCGCAGCGCAGCGGCCAACGGGCTGATGCGTCCGTACCGGGCAGAGCTCGGCTTGCCGGAGGAACCTTCGGTCGCGGCGTATGCTGAACCGTTCGCGGAACAGATCGCTGTGGTGTTGGAGGAACGGGTGCCGGTCTTTTCCTTTACGTTCGGCATCCCGTCAGCAGAAGTCCTGCAACAGCTTCGAGAGCAGGGCATCACGACGATCGGGACGGCGACTACGGTGCGGGAAGCGGTGCTGCTGGAGCAGAGCGGGATCGACCTGATCCACGCGCAGGGCGGGGAAGCGGGCGGGCATCGCGGAACGTTCCTCGGCCGGCCAGAAGATGCGCTGGTCGGCACGATGGCGCTGGTGCCGCAGATCGTCGACGGGGTGACGCTGCCGGTGATCGCGGCGGGCGGCATCATGGACGGGCGCGGCATCGCCGCCGCCCTGATGCTCGGAGCGGAAGCCGTCCAACTCGGGACGGCGTTCCTGACCACCGCCGAGTGCGGCATTCATCCGGCATACAAAGCAGCCTTGCTGACCTCCACCGAAGAGAGCACCAGCCTGACCAAGGCGTTCTCCGGCAAGCCGGCCCGCGGCTTGCAGAACCGCTTCCTGCGCGAGATGGAGCCCCACCAGCATGCGCTGCCCGATTACCCGATCCAAAATGCCCTCACCCGCGACATTCGCCAGGCGGCGGCCAAGCAGAACAATCCCGATTTTCTGTCGCTGTGGGCCGGGCAGGGTTCGAGGCTCACCCGGCAAGAAACGGCTGCCGAACTGATGTCCCGTCTGATCGAGCAGACGAGACAAACGCTGCAGACAAGACGGTAGCGCCAATCGAAAAACCGCCGGAGCTGTCTCCGGCGGTTTTGCTTATTCAGGCTTGTTTTCGGCGATCAAGAGCAGCGCCGGTTCCGCTCCGATGTTCACCACGCGGTGCGGAACGCAGGACTTCCAGCAAAACGAATCTCCCTCCGTCAGCTCGACGCGGTCTTCGCCTTGGATGGCCAGCAGCCGGCCGCGCAGCACGAGGTACGACTCCTCGCCTGCCTGCGAGTGCAGTTGATCGCTCGTCGCGCCGCCCGGCGGCAGTTCGAGGAGCTTCAAGCCGAAACCGCCGCTGGCGGCCAGCTTTTCCACTTTCAGCTGCGCTTTGCCGGACATCGAGATCTCCCGCTCCGCTTTGCGCACCACATGCATACGATGCTCTTTCTCTAACAAAAAATAAGCCAGCGGCACCTGCAAATAGTTCGCAATGCTTTGCAAGGTCGCGATCGACGGCGATGTTTTATTGTTTTCCACATTGGAGACGAAGCCTTTCGACAATCCGGTTCCTTCGCAGAGCTGAGGAATCGTGATGTTTTTCCGTTTGCGGATCTCTCGAATCATCGCACCGATATCCATACTTGTTGCCTCCCCCTGCAGTAAAGTGACCTAGATTACATAGTAACAAAAACAGGATTGACGTGCCATCCCTGCGAGGTGTATCTTCGTAGTAGCCTAATACAGAACAAAGTTCTTTATTGGAAAACAAACGATTCGCATGTTTTCCGCTTCGGCATCACACCCTAGTTCTGTGATTACACCACCAGAGAGGAATGATAGCAATGGCAACAGTATTGTATATCACGGCCAACCCGAAACCGGAGGATCAGTCGTTCTCCTTGTCCGCAGGCCGCGCGTTTGTAAACGAGTACCGTGAAGCGAACCAGAACGATGAAGTGATCGAACTCGACCTCTTCCAAGCGAACATCCCGCAGATCGACCCGGACGTATTTGCCGGCTGGGGCAAACTGCAAACCGGCGCTGCATTTGACGCACTGTCCGCAGATGAGCAGGCAAAAGTAGGCCGTCTGGGCGAATTGGTCGACCAGTTCGTCGCGGCTGACAAATATGTGTTCGTCACCCCGATGTGGAACTTCTCCTTCCCGCCGGTTGTGAAAGCTTACATCGACGCGATCTGCGTAGCAGGCAAGACCTTCCGCTACACCGAGAACGGCCCGGTCGGTCTTCTCGGCGGCAAAAAGGCGCTGCACATCCAAGCGCGCGGCGGCTTCTACTCCGAAGGTCCGGCAGCAGAAGTGGAACTGGGCGACCGTTTCTTGCGCACCGTCCTCGGCTTTGTCGGCATCACCGATGTGAACACCCTCGCGATCGAAGGCCAGGCAGCACAGCCGGATCAAGCGAGCCAGATCAAAGAAAACGGGATTTCCAAAGCGAAAGAACTCGCGAAATCCTTCTAATCGCATCTGCATCAATCCTGCAAAAGCGGCTTCGGAGCATCTGCCTCCCAGCCGCTTTTGACGTTTACTTTCGCGATTCATAGTCGCGCAGCATCTCCAGCGTCCGCAGAAGCGTTCTGTATTCAGCATCGCTCAACTCTCCAATGTGGTGCACCCACTGCATCGCATGGTGCTTCATCTGCTGCTGCAGGCGGTCATCCTCGTGCGGCAGTTCTTCTTCGATCATCTTCAGCAGGCTCTCTTCATCGGTCGGCGTTTCAAAAAAGGTCATCCAGTGGTTGGCGAGGTTGGCCGTAAACGTACCGATCAAGCCGATCCCCGAGATCATCAAAAACGCCGCGATGATCCGCCCGCCTTCTGTCACCGGCGAAATATCTCCATAGCCGACGGTCGTCGTTGTGACGATCGACCACCACAACGCATCTCCCCACGTTTGAAACGAATCGTTGTTGCCTTGCTCCAGCAGATATACCGCTGAGGCACTCCAGAGCAGAATCACGGCCAGAAAGGCGAAGATCTTGCGCATCTGGTTCGACTTCAGCACGTTCCACAAGAGGGGGGAGGCTTTCAGCAGCCGCACGACGCGGAGCACTCGCATCAGCCTGGCCAGCGGGAAAAGCAGGTCGAAAGGGATCATCGCGATGATGTCAAACCAGTTCTCCCGAACAAACTTCTGCTTGTCCCGCGCCAGATACAAACGAATCAGATATTCGGTGCCAAAAAACAGAATCAGGCCGAGATCCACGCGCTTGATCAACGCTTCGGTCAGATAGGGATGGTCGGCCGGATCCGCAAAAATCAAAATGGCATAGGTGATGACCGCCAGCAGGATGATCATCTCATACAAGAAGCGCCAAAAGGACATCGGACCCCTCCTCTGATACTACTTGCATACTATGAAAAAAAGAGGGAACTCATCCCTCCTTTTGCTAGATGGGCGATTCTTTTTCAGCGGAAAGGCAAAACAGGAATATGACGAATCATGTCGAATAATGACTCATCCAACCATCAAAAACCTCTGCATGAGGGGAGCTTCGCATGAGTCTGACCTACATAATCGCTACCATCCTGCGACTTTTCACTCTGGCATGGGCCGTGTTCCTGCTGAGGAGGATCAAGGACTGGAGAATTAGCTTGTTGACCGCCATGCTTACGATCCTTTCGGGATATCAGGTGTTTCTGCTGGTGCAGCATTCCTCCCGGGAATGGGTGATCGCACGGGGAAGCACCGACTTCTATTGGCTGGTGGCGAGCGGCACCATGTTGCTGGCGATCTTCTTTTTGGGCGGCGCTCTGAATGAGCAGCTGACGACTCGCAACCGGCTGTTCAAAGAAGAGCAGGCCTTCCGATCGCTCTATGAGCACAATCCGGACGCAGTCTACACCTTGGATCTCAATGGCCGTGTGCTGGCTTCCAATCCGGCCTGTCTGACCATGATGGGCTATGCGGAGCAAGAGCTGGCAAGCGGCACCATCTTTCAGACGGTGGTCCCGGAGGATGTGGACCGCGCCAGGCGCCATTTTGTTCAAGCGGTGAACGGCAATCCTCAGACGTTTGAATTGACGGTGCTTCATAAAGCCGGGCACCAAATGGAGGTGCTGGTCACCAACGTGCCGATCTATGCGGACGGGGAAGTCGCCGGCATCTTCGGAATTGCGAAAAACATCACCGCCCAGAAGGCGGCCGAGCGTGAGCGGAGCTTGTCCACGCAAAAGTATCAGGACCTGCTGGAGACGATCGAAGCGGTCGTCTGGGAAGGGAATCCGGAGACGTTCCAGTATCTGTTCATCTCGCCGCAGTCGCTGAAAATCCTCGGGTACACGCCGGAGAAATTGATCAGCGATCACGCGTTTTGGCAGAGCAAAGTCCACCCGGACGATTTCGAGATGATGATGTCGTACTGCAAGCAGGAAGTGGCAGCCGGCCGCAACCATGAGATCGAGTATCGCATGATCGCCGCCGACGGACGCACCGTCTGGCTGAAAGACTATGTCACGGTGGTGCAGGAAAACGGGGTCGTCACCGGCTGCCGGGGCATCATGGTCGACATCACGGCACGCAAACTGGCGGAGGAGCGCCTGGAGCACATCGCCTACTACGATGTGCTGACCAGCTTGCCCAACCGCACGTTGTTCGAAGACCGCCTGCACTTGGAGATGGCGCGCTCGCGGCGCCACTCGCAGAAGCTGGCCGTCCTGCTGCTCGATATTGACCGCTTCAAATACATCAACGACACGCTGGGTCATGGCCTCGGGGATGAATTGATCCGCGCTGTCGCCGAGCGGCTGCAGACCTGTGTCCGCGAAGGGGACACCGTCTCGCGCATCGGCGGGGACGAGTTCACGCTGATCCTGCCCGACCTCAGGTCACCGCAAGCTGCGGTGGCGGTGGCACAGATGATTTTGCAGAAGATGACGGCGCCGTTTGTGATCGCGCAGACGGAGCTGTATGCGACCTGCAGCATCGGGATCTCCTTTTTCCCGGACGACGGCACCGACCTGCAGGCGTTGATGAAAAATGCGGAGTCGGCGATGTACCGCGCCAAGGAGCGGGGGCGGAACAGCTACCAGCTGTACACCACGTCGATGAACGAAGACGCGATGCAGAAGCTGTCTTTGGAGCGCTATTTGCGCAAGGCGCTGGGCTTGGACGAGTTCGTGCTGTTCTACCAGCCGCAAGTGAACGTGCAGAGCGGAGAGATCTTCGGTGTCGAAGCGCTTCTGCGCTGGAAGCACCCGATCTTGGGCATGGTCTCGCCGGCCACTTTTATTCCGCTCGCCGAAGAGACCGGCCTGATCGTGCCGATCGGCGAGTGGGTGCTGAAGACGGCCTGCGCGCAGGTCAAACGCTGGCATGCGGCCGGCTACCCGCAGCTGACGGTGGCGGTGAACTTGTCGGCCCGGCAGTTCCAGCAGGAAGACCTCGTCGAGATGGTCGAGCGCGTGCTGGAGGAGACGGGCGTCGAACCGCAGTTTCTGGAGCTGGAGATCACGGAGAGCGTCACCATGCACAATGTGGAGCGGGCGATCGTGATCTTGCATGAGCTCACGAATCTTGGGATTCGCATCTCGCTGGACGATTTCGGCACGGGCTATTCGTCCTTGAGCTACCTCAAGCATTTCCCGATCCATACGCTGAAGATCGACCAGACGTTCGTCCGCGACATCACCACCGATGCGGACGACGCTGCGATCGCCACGTCGGTCATCGCTTTGGCGCACAGCTTGAATCTGCAAGTGGTGGCGGAAGGCGTGGAAACGGAAGAGCACCTGCGCTATCTCGCGGCGCAGGGCTGTACCTCCATGCAAGGCTACCATTTCAGCCGTCCGCTGCCGGCACCGGAGATCGACGCGCTGCTGCAGAGCGGCAAAACGTTTTGTTATAAATAGGGGAGGCCATTGTGCCATAGAGAGAATGATAGAGAGAATGATAGAGAGAATCAGATAGAGAAAAAGAGACAGCATCCGGGGGGATGGCTGTCTCTTTTCGTTTTATCAGGTGCCGCAGAACGTCCGGTACGGTACGGCCGAAGCGCCGGGGGCGGCAGCGTACTCTTCTTGTTCGGGCGAGTGCGCGTACGGGGTGGCGAGGACAGACAAGAGCCGCTCCAGCACGCTGAAGTCGCCTTGGCCGGCATACTCCAGCGCCGCTTCCACCCGATGGTTGCGGGGGATAACGGCCGGGTTGCTGTCGCGCATCAATTGCTGAGATGCTTCCCGCGACTCTGGCTGGCGGTCCTGTCTGCCGTTCCACAGTTTGAGCCACTCGGCAAATTCAGCGATGCCGAACAGCTCCGTCGCTTCGAGCTTGTCAAAAGTCAACGCGCGGAAGGTGTTGGTGTAGTCGGCTTGATGCTGCTCCATCAGGCCGAGCAGGATGTCGATCAGGTCCTTGTCTTCCGCTTCTGCGTTGAACAGGCCCAATTTGGCGCGCATGCCGGCGAGCCAGTGCGTGCGGTAGATGTCGGTGTACTGCGCGATGGCATCTTGGGCCATTTGGAGCGCCTGCTCCTCGTTTTCGTGCAGGAGCGGGATCAGCGTCTCTGCGAACCGCGCCAGATTCCAGCCGCCGATGTACGGCTGGTTGCCATACGCATAGCGGCCTTGGACGTCGATGGAGCTGAACACGGTCGCCAGTTTGTAGGTATCCATGAAGGCGCACGGTCCGTAGTCGATCGTCTCACCGCTGATCGTCATGTTGTCAGTATTCATCACGCCATGAATGAAGCCGACCAGCATCCATTTGGCGATCAGTGCCGCCTGGCGGTCGATCACCGCTTGCAGCAGGGCGAGATACCGATTCTCCGCGTCGGCCGCCTCCGGGTAATGGCGCTGGATCGCATAGTCGGCGAGCGCGCGGAGGTCGTCTGCACTGCCCCATTGGGCGGCATATTGGAACGTGCCGACGCGCAAGTGGCTGGAGGCAACGCGGGTCAAGATCGCGCCGGGCAAAGGATTCTCCCGGTAGACCGTCTCACCGGTCGCCGCCACCGCGAGGCTGCGGGTGGTCGGAATGCCCAGGCCATGCATCGCTTCGCTGATGATGTATTCACGCAACATCGGCCCGAGCGCCGCCCGCCCGTCGCCGCCGCGCGAGTAAGGGGTGCGTCCCGGGCCTTTCAGCTGAATGTCAAACCGTTCGCCAGTTGGCGTGATCTGTTCGCCGATCAGCACCGCCCGCCCGTCGCCAAGCCGCGTAAAATGCCCAAACTGATGTCCCGCGTACGCTTGTGCCAACGGCGCGGCGCCATCCGGAACGAGGTTGCCGGCGAGCACTTGCACGCCTTCCTCGCTCTGCAGTTCCTCTGCGTGCAGCCCGAGCGATGCTGCCAGAGCGTTGTTGAACAGAACCAGTTTGGGGGCGGGGACAGGGTTGGGATTCTGGCGGGAGTAAAAGACCTCAGGCAGCTGTGTGTAGCTGTTTTCGAGGTTCCAGCCGGTCTTGGAAGTTCCCATCGTTATCTGATCTCCTTTTCATTTCTGCTGCTTACTATCTTTTCCATGTCAGGAGGGGATCATGTAGCAAGCTCCGTCCCGTACTCGATTCTTGAGAGCGACCGGAGATTCCTTTTATTGTGCCGCTTCGATCCATCTCCTTACCAGTTCAGCGATCTGCTCTTCCTTGGCCTGCACGTCCTCCATGCTGGTCAATTTCAAGATCGCGCGGTCGTTCGCAGCCCATTCGAGCAGCCCGGTGGTGTCTTCGATCAACGGTGCTTGAAGCGGCGGTTGTTTTGCTTTGGCTCCGCAGTGGAAGATCAGGCGGAAGAAGCCTTTCCCTTGCAGGTTGAACGTGACCCGGTCTTCCTGTTGAAAACAGAAGCTGGGCGCGTTCCATTTGATCTGTTCGGTGATCCGGGAATCGGTGCGGAGAATGATCTGCCGCACCGCTTCGATCTCCGGTTTGAGCGGGTGGTTGAGCTGCTGCATGAACTGTTCAACGGGCGTCATGGCACGCGATGCTCCTTTCGGTATTCGCTGGGCGAGCAGTGCTTGATCCGGCGAAAGACTTTGTAAAAGTTGGACGGGCTCTGGAAGCCGACTTCGTAGCAGATTTCCAGATTGGTGAGGCCGGTGGTGGCGATCAGGAAGGCCGCTTTGTCCACGCGGTATTTTTCCAAATAGGCGCGGGGCGTTTCGGAAGTCAGCCGTTTGAACAGCCGCTCCAGATAGTAGGGACTGGCTCCGACATGTGCTGCGATGTCCTGCAGGACCAGCTTTTGTTTGTAGTGATCGACCAGAAAGGCCATGGCGCTGGTGATCAGCGCCATCTGCGGGGTCTGGTCGCGGGTCGGCTGGCAGCGTTTGCAGGGGCGGTACCCGGCTGCTTCGACGTCGGGCACGGTGTAGTAAAACTGCACGTTTTCCGGTTTGGGTTTGCGGGCTTTGCAGGAAGGGCGGCAAAAGATCCTGGTCGTTTTCACAGCTGTAAAGAACAGGCCGTCATAGCGGCTGTCACACGCGATGATCTTCTCCCACATCTCTGCAAAGGACAAGCTGAGCGTTTTCATCTTCCTGCTGCACCTCCCGATTTAGCGATAGAGCAGCGCGGTGTTCCGGCTCTCGAAGAGGGCGGAAGAGCACGCTTCCATGTACAGGATCACCTTGTCGGAGAACGCATTGCCGAAGCTCAAGCGTTTGACACCGAGCTCCTGCAGGCGCTGGCAATCGGTCAACTCCGGCAGCGAAAGCAGATTCAGCGGCACATCGACAGCCGCTGCGACCGCGCGGATGTCATCCTCGTCCTGCAAGCCGGGCACGAAGACCCCGCTCGCTCCGGCTGCCGCATACGCTTGTGCGCGGAGGATCGTCTCGGCGAGCGGATCAGGCTTTTGCAAATAGGTGTCGATCCGGGCGTTCAGGTAGAAGCCGAAATAGCCGTTTTGATCCAGCGCCGTGCGGATGTTGTGCAAAAGGGCACTGTGCGCGGTGATCTCGCGCAGCCCCGGTTCCTGTTTCCAAGAGTCTTCTAAATTGATGCCGGCAACTCCTGCCTCTGCGGCTTGGAGCACGTTGGCGACGATCTCTTGCGGGTCTTCCGAATAGCCGGCTTCGAGGTCAGCGGTGACCGGAATTTTCACATGCTCCACAATTTGTTTGACGACAGCAAGATTGTCTGCAAAACGGATCTGTTCGCTGTCTTGCCGGCCCAGGCTGTTCGCGATGCCCCAACTGGTCGTCCCGATCGCCGGAAAGCCGGCTTTCTCCAATGCCAAAGCGGACAGCAAGTCCCAAGCGTTGCCTAAAAAAAGAAGATCGCTGCCTGTATGCAGGTCGTGAAATCGCTGTATGTTGTTCATGTTTTCTGCCCCCTGAAATGTGATGCCCTCACTATATCAAGGGTGACAGACGAAAATCGTCCTCGATCTTGCTCTTCTAATCGAGATCGGGCAGGCTCGAGATTCCTTTCCTTTATTATGCAACAGGCGCGAGGGATTTGACAAAAGTGCGGGAGGCTGGATATACTGACATCAGTAATTCACTAAATCAGTAATTTACTGAATGTGACGGAGGAGAAAAAGATGGAAACCAACAACGAGAAAATGCCGATCCCGACCACGCTCAAGCATAAGCCGGTCGTGGTCGCGGAGGACTATCAACGAGTGGACGGGCGCTATGCACCGGTGTCGGATGCCAAGGGTCTGTCGGTCGGTTTGGCGCAGTGGAATGACCGCGGCAAGGTGGAGATCTCGGCCAAAGTCTGGCGGCACACCAGCGGAAAATGGTCCCGGCAGTCGGAGGAGTTGCCCTTGCATCGCGTGCTGGATCTGGCGATTCTGGTCTGCCGAACGATGCAGCATTTCCGCGAGGCGTATCGCTATGAACACCTGTATGATCCCCAAAATCCGGTCATCGACCGCGTGGGTCTGCAAGGCGCAGCGATGACGGTGGAAGTCTGCACCGACAACGAGCGGATTCGGGAAGACATCAAGCTGTTCAGCCAGGCGCTCAGCGAAGATGATGAGTTGAACGGGGAGCGTTTGCGCATGCTGTCGAGCATTTTGAAAGAGATGGGTTACTAAGGAGAACAGAATGGGGAGAAAGCGGAGATGTTTGCCAATCGGTATGTTCGTACGGTCGTGTTATCCAGAGTGCTGCTGCAGCTCGGGATATGGATAAGGAATTTTGCCATTTTGCTGTATATCACCGATGTGACGCAGAACGATGCGTTTTATGTTTCGATGATCTCGGTCGTGGAATACGCGCCGATCTTCCTGTTTGCGATCATCGCCGGCACGTTTGCCGACCGCTGGCAGCCGAAGCGAACGATGGTCTGGAGCGACCTGCTGTCGGCCGTTTCGGTGGCGGTGGTGCTGCTCGTGCTGCAGCAGGGGGTTTGGCTGGCGCTGCTCTTGGGTACGTTCGTCTCAGCGAGCCTGTCCCAATTTTCCCAGCCGTCGGCGACCAAGCTGTTCAAAATGAATGTGCCGGCAGAGCAGTTGCAAGGCGTGATGGCGATGTTTCAGTCGTTGATCGCGATCTTTATGGTGATCGGGCCGGTCATCGGGACGTTTCTGTATCTGGAGTATGGCATTGAGACGTCGCTTCTCTTGACCTGTCTGTTGTTCGTGGGCTCGGGCGTGATCTTGATGTTCCTGCCGCGCGACGTGGAGGAGCGGCAGGGGCAGGCGAGGGCGGGCTTTTTGGCCGAGATGGCGGAAGGCATTCGCTACATCGGCCGGAACCGCGCGCTGCGGGCGCTCGGCGCCACGTTTTCGGTGTCCGGGCTGGCGGCCGGGCTGATCACGCCGCTCTTGCTGTTCGTGACGATGGAGAAGCTCGGGCAGGATAAGCAGTTCCTGCAATGGCTGATGATGGCCAACGGAGCTGCCATGCTGGTCGGCGGCGCGCTGATCATGACCTTCGCGCGCAAGGTCAAGCCGCAAGCGCTGCTGATGACCGGACTGCTGGTCAGCGCGGTCTGCACGATCGGAGCGGGGACTTCCACGCTCCTGCCGCTGAGCTTTGCGTTGCAGATCATCGGCGGCTTGGTGTACCCGTGCATCCAAGTCGGCATCCAGACCCTGCTCATGCAAAATACCGAAGCCGCCATGATGGGCCGCGTCGGCGGTGCGATCACCCCGATCTTCATGGGCATGATGGTGCTCGGGATGTCGTTTGCCGGGTATTTGAAAGATCTGATTTCGTTGGAAGCGGTCTATGCGATCAGCGCCAGCCTGCTGGTGATCGGGGCGATGCTGCTGGTGCCGCTGTTACAAGCGCGGCCGACTGAATAATTTGGCACCGGCAAGAGTGAGCAGGGAGACGTGATAAAAGAGCAGCGAGCCTGCCGCGCCATACAAGAGAAAAAATCCGAATCCTTCCAGCCGTTCTCCCCAAGGCGCCTCCCAAGCCACCACCAGCATGAAGATAACAATAGCAGGAACGGCTGCCAGCACGTACAGGACAACTGGAAGAAGTAGCTGGCAAGCGGTGACGTGACATGTCTTTGGGAAGCAATCCGGTCGATCAGCAGAGATAGCGGAATGCCGAGCAGAAACAGACTGGAAAAAGACCACGTATACGAATTCGCCTCCGATTGCGGCTCCAACGAACCCGGAATGGCCAACACTGTGCATAAAAGGATGGTGGATAGCAGTGCGGTGATGATTTTCTGAAGCATCCAGTTGCACCTCCTTGTTTTCTTTCACAGTTGCGTTTCCAGAGGCACCACAAGCACTCCAAACGCACAAATGGATAGAAAATTATACCACAGCTGGTGTATGGAGGATAGATCGATGGCGAACGCTACTCCTATCAACCGCTGGTCAGGAGGCGTAGTTATGGAGATGCAGGAAAATCGGTACTTGCAGCAGTTAGCCAATCTCAATCCGATCGCGTCGGTGCATGAAGTGCTGCCCGATCTGGTGATGCTGCGCACGGCGATTGCCAACGTCTGTCTGGTCGGGGAGCCGGGCCGGGCAGATTGGGTGCTGGTCGACGCCGGGGTGCATTTTTTCGGAGGGCGGATCGCCGAGACGGCCGAAGAGCTGTTTCGGAGACCGCCGCAAGCGATCGTGTTGACCCACGGGCATTTCGATCATGTCGGGTCGCTTCAAGAGCTGATCGAGCGCTGGGATGTGCCGGTCTACGCGCATGAGCTAGAACTGCCGTATTTGACCGGGCAGGACAACTATGTTGAGCCCGACCCGACGGTCGGCGGCGGGCTGATGGCGCGGATGTCGTTTCTGTACCCGAACGAAGGCATCGACTTGGGGGATCGCGTGCAGGCATTGCCCGCCGATCACAGCGTGCCGGGCATGCCGGGCTGGCAGTGGGTCCACACGCCGGGACACACGGTCGGCCACGTCTCGTTGTTCCGTGAGCAGGACCGGGCGCTGATCGCCGGCGACGCGTTCATCACCACCCGGCAGGAGTCGGCGCTGGCGGTGATCTTGCAGGAGCTGGACGTGCACGGGCCGCCCGCGTATTTTACCCCGGACTGGGCGGCGGCGTGGGACTCGGTGCAGCGGCTGGCGGCGCTTAAGCCGCAGTATGCCGTGACCGGGCACGGACTGCCGCTGGCAGGTGCGCAACTGCAGCAGGGCTTGGAAAAACTGGCCCGGGAGTTCGACACGCTGGCGATTCCGAAGCACGGACGGTATGTGCAGTAAGCCTCGTTCCTATGCACAAGAAGCGGATCTCCTGCCGAAATCTAAAGTCGCACATGCTACAATAGAAGAAAGAAAAGCAGGGGAGGCGAAGCGGCATGGCAGAGACGGTTTTTGTGTATGGAGACTTCGAGCAGGCGGGCGTGCGCGTTGCGGAGCAGAGCTGGATCGAAGGCACACTGTGGGATACGGGGAAAGGGTACCCGGCAGCCAGCCTCGGTACGGGCGGCCAGCGCGTGTACGGTTCGCTGTATGAGCTGGAGCCAGCGGAGTTGGCGCAGTGGGAGGCGCTGGCCGGGCAGCGCGGACTGTCCCGCCAAACGGTACAGGCGGAGACGGATCGCGGAGCTGTTGCAGCGTTGGCATTTGTCCAGCTAGCGGAGGAGATACCGGACAGTTTTGCAAAAATCGAGCTGGGCGACTGGCACGTGCACCGCAAGATGAACAGCCTGCCTTTGCTGTACTTCGCCTACGCGTCCTGTCTCGATACGGAGCGCTTTCAGTTAGCGGGCGTCGACGGGCACTTTGCGGACATCGCGGGGCTCGGCGTGCTGCACGGGTATGCGCTGCGCTTTACGTACCTCGCCGGAGACGGCGCGGGGCGGGCCGATGTGGTCGAGGAAGGCGGAGCGGTGGAAGGCAAGGTGTATCGGATCGGGCAGGAAGCGCGCGACTATCTCTGGGTGCGGGAAGGCGTGTTGACTGCGGAGTACCGCCCGGCGTTCATCACGGTGGAGATGAACGGCGAGCTGCACGAAGCCTTGACTTTCCTCGTCGTGCACAAGGCGCCGGCCGACATCCCGCCGCCCGCGCATTATGTGACGGAGATTCTGCGCGGGGCGGACGGATTTGTGACGCCGGAGTATTTCGCGTTTTTGCAAAAGGTCACCGGACAGACGGGCGGGAGGTAGGCTGCCGGCACCGTTCCTGCACGAGGCTTGGCAAGTTGGCGACAACGTTGGCCAGGTCTTTTTGCGCGCTGCGGGCGGAGGAGTTGACCCCCGTTTTCGATCTGGAGAAGCTCCCATCCGGCCCGGTGACATGGGACGAAAAAGTGCTTCGTGGGCGCTTGGCGATGTGATAAAATGGAAAAAACAGCTGGAGGTGCCAAGTTGAACGTTGAGGTAAAGAAGCTGACTCCTGATCTGGCGGAGTCGTTTTTGCACTTTTTTGATCATGTGGCGTTTCAGGACAATGAGCGCTGGGCGTCCTGCTACTGCTATTTTTACCGCCGTGAGTGGGCGGACGGGGAATGGGACGGGCGCAGCGCCGAGGAAAATCGGGAAGCTGCCGTACAGTGGATCAAGGCCAACGGGCTGAACGGCTATCTGGCCTTCGCCGACGGCGAACCGGTCGGGTGGTGCCATGCCAACGATGCGCAAAACGTGGTCAAAAGCGCGGATGTCATGCGGGAGCCCGAGGCGAAGACGGGCGTGTTTGTCTGTTTCATCGTCGCACCGGACCAGCGCGGGAAAGGCATCGCCACGGCGCTTTTGCGCGCGGCGTGTGCAGGTTTTAAGGCGGAAGGCTATCAATATGTCGAAGGCTATCCGAACAAGCGGGGCGAGACGGTGCAGGATCATTACCACGGCCCCTTTTCGATGTATGAGGAAAATGGTTTTGAAGTGGCAGAAGATTGCGAAGACCGCGTTGTAATGCGGAAAACACTGTAAGTGCTTGCAGGAGAAGGCAGGAGAAACCATGAGATATCCCAGTAAAAAAGGACCATTTATCTATCTGTTCTTCGGCGGAACGCTGCTGTTCCTGCTGGTCGTGGCCGGCATTGCGATCCTCGACCGCGAGTGGCCGGCCATCGTGATCGTAGTGGCGACGATGGCGCTCATACTCTGGCTCTTTAACACCTATTATGAATTCCGTGAAAACGAGCTGTACATCAAAGGCGGCCCCTTCCGCTGGCGGATTCCGTACCAGCAGATCCGGTCGGTGCGTAAGACGAGAAGCATCATCTCCGGCCCGGCCTTGTCGCTCGACCGGATGGAGATCCGCTCCACTTACGACTCGGTGCTGATCTCGCCGGAGCGGGAGGCGGAGTTTCTCGCCGAGCTGAAGAAGCGCAGCCCGCAGCTGCGAACCGAATAGCGACACAAAAAGCATCGGAGGCGCTCCGATGCTTTTTCCTTTCACGTGCAGCTTTCCCTCAACGAGGCTAGGCGGTGATCGTCAAATACAGCGCAAATGCGCCGATCATCAGCAGGCAGCCGCCCATCGCATAGCCGAACAGTTGCAGCCAGCGCGGCAGGAGCCGCAAGTTGACCTCCTTCATCGGCTCACCCATGACGCGCTGCATCAAGGCGAGGTCTTCATTCAGCGGTTCTTGCGGGATGATCGCCGGACGGGCCGGCTGTGTTTCGTGCAGTCGATTTGCTTCCATGGTCATGCCTCCTCAGGAATGATGGGGGATGATCAGTCTCTTCCTTTCAGCAGGGCGATGCCGTACGGGCGCACCGTGACGGTCATCACGCCTTTGACGACGGCCGGGTCGTTGTTCGCGATCTCCTGCGCCTGTTCCGGCGAATCGGCATAAAAGATGCACAGGCCGAGCGGATCGTAATCTTGCGTGCGGCCGGCGATCACGAGCTGGTCCGCAGCGAGCAGCCGCTGCAGGTAGGCAAAATGATCACCGATCACCGCCTGCTCTGCGGGCGTAAGCGTTTCGGGCAGATCGGGGCGGGACGGGCGCAGCTGGTACAGATAAGCGGAACGCGGGGACATAGGGGGACGACCTCCAGTGGTTTACATTGTTTGGTAATTTCTATTATAGCAGAACCAACTGGGCTCCCGATACATATCCTGACGATGACTGCACCACGTTTTTCCCAGAAGGAGTCGATTCCGATGCGAAACTATATCGGCTGGATGTTGAGCAGCCTCTCGCGCAAACGCTGGAAACGCTTTTCGAGCGCGAAGTTTCAGGTGACCTTTGAGTATCCGCAGAACTGGATTCGGATCGAAGAGGAGCGCTATCAGGGCCGCGACGGCTGGTTCCAGGTCGCAGCAGCGGCCGGTGACGACGGATTGGAAGCGGTGTGCCAGCGCGAGGCTTACCATAAGTTCAAACCGTACGGCACCAAGCCCAAAATCAAAGCGGCGCGCCATTTCGGGCGGGACGCCTGCTACGTGTTTCCGGGTGAAGATCAGCCAAAGGAGATGAAAGCACAGTCGGCGTTCATCGTCGAATATCCCGCCCCGGTCGAGATCGACAGACAGAAGTACCGCTATCTTGTGCTGTGGGCGGATGAAGAGCACATTCGCCATCTGGTCAGAACGCTCAGGTTTCGATAATGCAAGCGCGAAAAAGCGCCGGAGCGATCCGGCGCTTTTGGCGTTATGTGCATTGGAAGTATTCGATGCGGTTCAGATTGAGACCGAGATAGGACCAGCTGAATCCGTTCCAGCGGAATCCGGCGACCGTGCGGCGGTCGAGGAAGACCGGGTAGAACCAGAACGAGCCGCCGCCACGCAGCCAGACGTACGTAAAGCGGTACAGGCACGGGCGCAGCGACGGTGCGCTGACCGCCAACTGCTGCGGGAAGCCCGCTGCCGTCACCGGCTTTTGCGGCACAAAGTTCGGCGGCGGCGTGGTCGGAGCCATGGCAGGACCACCGGGCACACCGCCGGGACTGCCCGGAAAGCCGCCTGGAGTGCCGGGGAAACCTCCCGGAGTGCCGGGGAAACCGCCTGGAGTGCCGGGGAAACCGCCCGGAGTGCCCGGAAAACCGCCCGGAGTGCCCGGGAAACCTGATGTGCCACCCGGGAAGAATCGCGGATCGTACCCATACATAGCAGGGAATACTCTGTATTCAAACGCTGCGTCATAGCGTTTTTTCTTACGCTTAGACATTGGATGTCATCTCCTTTCGTTCACTGCTTTCCAGCCTATTCAGCACGTAGGCTTTCGGCTACAAGGAGACAAAATCTGACGGAGGAGAAGTGGAAAACGGCGCACCAGAACTGTATAATAATTGTATAACATATAGGATGTGAGTCGAATCCATGTACAACATCAAGTCGGTCGCCCAACTGCTCAACATGCCGGCGGTGACGATTCGAGCGTGGGAGCGCCGGTATCAGGTGGTCAACCCGGTGCGCTCCGAGTCGGGACACCGATTGTACAGCGAGCAGGACATCGAAGATCTCCGCTGGCTGAAAGTCCAGACGGAGGAAAAAGGCGTCAACATCTCGCAAGCGGTCAAAATGCTGGAGCAGATCCGCGCCGACCGCGCACTGGAAGCTGAACAGCCAAAACTGAATTTGCCTGTGGATGAACCCGTACAAAACGCAGAACAATTGCGCAATTTGTTATATGAAGCATGCTTGTCCTTTGATTTGGAAAAAGTAACCGAGCTGATCAACATGGGATTTGCCATGTTCCATTTTGAAAAAATGTTTCATCACGTGCTCGCCCCGCTCCTGCAGCAGATCGGCGATGACTGGGAGCGCGGCGTGGTCAGCGTCGCCCAGGAGCATTTTACGAGCAACATCATCTTGCAGCGCTTCCATCAGTTTTTCCAAATCTTTCAGACCAGCCCGCGCCTGCCGAAAGTGCTGGCCTGCTGCCCGCAGGGGGAGCAGCATCAGATTGGGCTCCTGCTGTTCATGCTGTTTTTGCGCCGCAACAACACCGAAGTGATCTACCTCGGCTCGGATACCCCGCTTGAAGGCTTGGAACTCGTCATCGAAAAGAACGGGATTCGCGTGCTGGCTCTGTCGCTGACCGATTCGCGCCTGCTGCCCGACACGGAAGTGCTGCTCGACCGGCTGACGGCGCGCTTTCCGCACCTGCGAGTCGTGCTTGGCGGCTCCGGTTTTCAAGACGTGGCGGAACGCTGGCAGCCGATGCGGCTGGACGGCGGAATGGACGAGTGGACGAAGTGGTTCCGCCGCGAGTTGGCGGCGGAGTGAACGGAGGAGACGAGATGAACGTGCGCGATGTGATCGTCGTCGGAGCCGGATTCGGCGGCTTGTCGGCCGGCGCCTTGCTCGCCAAGCGAGGGCTGGATGTGCTGCTGCTGGAGAGCTCGAACGAACTCGGCGGCTGCGCGGGGAAATTCGACCGCGGCGGCTACCGCTTTGCCGTCGGGGCGACGCTTGGGATGGGATTTGAAGCAGGAGGCACGCTGGCGGAGCTGTATCAGGAGCTCGGGCTGCCCTTGCCGCAGATGAAGCTGCTGCCGATCATCATGGATGTGCACCTGCCCGACCTCGACATTCGCTACTATCAGGCGAAAGTCCGCTGGTACGAGGAATTGGAGCGCCAGTTCCCGCAGGAGCATCAGCAGATGATCCTCTTTTACGAAGAGCTGATTGCGGTCGCGGAGCAGTTTCAAAAGATCATCGCCCGCAAACCGATGTTCCCGCCGGTCGACTGGCGGGGCTACAAACAAGTGCTCGGCATGGCCAATCTGGAAAATGCCAAGCTCATGCCCTACATGCTCCAGACGGTACAGGACCGCTTGAAAAAATACGGCTTGGCGGAGCACCGGCAGTTTGTCGCCTTTTTGAACGGCCAGCTGATCGATGCGGTGCAGACGACCGTTGCAGGCTGCCCGGCGTTTCTCGGCTACATCGCGCTGAACGTGTTTCACCGCGGTGCGTTTTACATCTACGGGGGCTTGGCGACGGTGGCGGAAGACCTCGCCGGATCGATCCGCACACATGGTGGCACCGTGCAGTTGCGCAGCCGCGTGCAGCAGATCGCCAAGCGCGGCGATGGATGGGAAGTGACGACCGCCAAGGGGCAGCGCTATCACGCGAAACAAGTCGTGCTGAACAACTCGATCCACAACCTGCACGGCCTGTTTGACGCCGATCTTGGGCGCAAACTGCGCGTGCGTGAAGATGAGGAAAGATCCCGCCCTGCCTGGGGCGCGTACGCCCTCTATCTCGGCTGCAGAGACGTGTTTGCTTCGGAGGCGCTGTTTCATCAGTTTATCGAACAGTATGAGGCACCGCTGACCGAAGGCAATCAGTTTCTCGTCTCGCTGTCAGCAACGGACGACCGGCTGCGGGCGGCGGAGGGCAAGCGGGCGCTGACGATCTCCACGCACACCGCGCTCGACCGCTGGTGGGAGCGCAGCAGGTACGACGAGCTGAAAGCGTCATACACCGAGCGGATCATGACCTCGCTGGAGCGCAAGTTTCCGCAGGTGCGCGCGGCGGTGGATATGAGCCTGCCTGCGACACCGGTGACGTTCCAGCGCTATGTGCTCCGCGAGCGGGGCAAAGTCGGCGGGTACATTCCGTCTGGCAAATTCAGCTGGATGAGCTCCTATTCGCCGCTGTCGGGACTGGAAGGCATGTGGCTGTGCGGGGACACGGTGTTTCCGGGTGCAGGAACGCTTGGCACCGCCCTGTCCGGCTGGATTGTGGCAGACCGCATCAGCCGCTAAGCGAGCAAGCAAGTGAGGAGGACCTTCATGGAAATGATGAGCCAAGAACTGGAGCAGTTGATCCAAGAGCGCCGCGAACGCCTGTTGCTCGAACTGCAGGTGCTCGAACTGGCCGTGACCGACGGGCAGCAGTTGGAGACCTTGTGGCACAAGATGAAATTTGTCGTGCTCGAAGGCGACCCGAGCGGGTACTTTCGCATCCGCACGCTGCTTAACAGCCACCGCGCCGGCGCGATCTCGTTTGCGATCGCCAAGCAAAACGTCTTTCGCATCTATGTTGACGCCATGCGCTCCGAACTGCTGCCGTCAAACATGGTCAACCTGCTGACCCACATTTGGGGCTACCTGAAAAAGCATGTCGACGAAGCGGACCGCGCCGTGCCGATCGCCATGCTGGCGCGATTGTCTGCCGGCGATCACAGCGTGGTCAAACCCTTGTACGATCTGTTTGCCGAACTGCATCTGAAGATCGGGAAAGAAAATCTGCTCGATCCGTCGTTAAGAAACGTCGTTTGAATGAAGCCGTTTGAAAAAAGAAGGCTCACCTTAGCGGGAGCCTTCTTTCTCTTTGTTCTGCCACGAGTTGTAGTGCAGCAGGTTCTCGAAGCTTTGGCGTTTAGCCCAGCCCGATTTTTCCAAGATTGGCTGGTCGGGATACTCGTCAGTATAGCCGAACGAGAGCAGGGCGGTCGCGTCGATGTGCGGCGGGATGTTCAGGATGCGGCGCACGTCCGACTTTTTGTAAAAAGAGACCCAGCCCATGGCGATCCCTTCCGCGTACGCCGCGAGCCACATGTTTTGGATCGCACAGGCGACCGACAGAATGTCCGTCTCCGGGATCGAATTGCGCCCGAGCACATGGTCGCCGCCTCGCGTCGGGTCGCAGGTGATGCAGACGGTGAGCGGGGCTTCGCGGAGCCCTTCGACTTTGATCGCGAGAAACTTGTCATCGCGCCCTTCGGCGGCAAAATGGATCGCGAGGGCGCGGCGCTCTTTGTCGGCCGCTTCGGCGAGCTGGTGTTTCACCTCGGGCGCGGTGACGAGGATGAAGTCCCACGGCTGCATGAAGCCGACCGACGGGGCATGATGTCCGGCCAGCAGGATGCGGCGGATCTTCTCCTCGTCGATCGGGGCGGGCAGGAATTTGCGAATGTCGCGGCGGTTGTGGATCGCTTCATAGACCGCGTCGCGCTGCATGTCGGTAAAGTTCATCGGAATGGCACCTCCGTTTGAGTTGCTGCCTTGGTCGTGCTTTCAAGTTTACTATATTGCGCGGAAGACGGTGCTGACAATTTCTCTTTTACCAAGTATAATGGGTGGAAAACTTGGGTTAAGGTTGAAGGGAGAGATCGGGATGGCTGGAATTGTCTATTTGGTAGGTGCGGGTCCGGGGGACCCCAAGCTGATCACGGTGCGAGGGGTGGAATGCATTCAGCAGGCGGACGTGATCGCCTATGACCGCCTCGCCAATCCGGTGCTGCTCGACTATGCCAAGGCGGGCGCTGAACTGATCTATGTCGGCAAGCTGCCGGACCGCCATTCCCTGCCGCAGGAGGAGATCAACGCACTGCTCATCGCCAAGGCGCAGGAAGGCAAAGTGGTGACGCGCCTGAAAGGCGGCGATCCGTTCGTCTTCGGCCGCGGGGGGGAAGAGGCGCTGGAACTGAAGAAGCACGGCATCCCCTATGAGGTCGTGCCCGGCATCACCGCCGGCATCGCCGCGCCGGCCTACGCGGGCATCCCGGTCACGCAGCGCTACGTGTCGTCCTCTTTTGCGGTCGTCGCGGGCCATGAGTGCCCGATCAAAGAGCAGTCCAGCATCCGCTGGGACAAAATCGCCACCGCTGTCGACACCCTTGCATTTTATCTTGGCGTCAAAAACCTCCCTTTAATCTGCGAGCAGCTGATCACGCACGGACGCGACCCGAAAACGCCGGTCGCCATCATCCACTGGGGCACGATGGCCGAGCAGAAAACGGTCGTCGGCAACTTGGAAACGATTGTGGAGATCGCCCGCCAGGAGCAGATTTCCAACCCGTCGATCATCCTGGTCGGCGATGTGGTGAATTTGCGGGAAGAGATCAAGTGGTTTGAATAAGCACAGGTAGGCAACCGCCTCTCCGCCTGCATATCATGAGGTGAATGGAGGGGGAGAGGCATGGAGTTTGCGGTGATACCGGATTATCTCTATGGCGCGTCGGTGCGGGTGAACGGGAAGTGGCTTGGGATCGTCGAGGAGCGCCCGGTGAAGTTCCGGATCGGAGACGTCAAGGCGTTTACGCTGCTGGTGGAAGTGTCGCCGCTGCAGAGCGACCCGACGGGCGATGTGACCGCCGTGCCGTTTGCGCGGGTCATCAAGATCAAGGACGGTGCGATCGTGCCGCCGGAGGTGGAGCCGGACGGGGCGCTGCATGTGCGGAAGACGGCGCAGGGCCATGAACTGCATTTCGTCTATCCGAAGGTGGAAGTGCTGGGGCAGGGGCTGGAGACGCTGCTGGTGCCCAAACAGACGGAGTCGGCCGACTTCGACCATGACGGGCGGCTCGATGTGGCGGAGACGTTTGCGACCAATCTGCGCGGACATGTGCGGGTGCGGTCGGCGACCGGGCGGATTTTGCTGCAGGAAGTCTACCCGGACAACGAGTTGCACATCGCGGCGGCCGATCTGAACCGGGATGGCCGGCCCGATCTGCTGATCTTCTGGCGCGGGGCGCTGGATGAGCCGTTGCTGCAGCTCTGGGACGGTGCGGACGGCTCGATCAGCACGTTTGCAGGCTTCACCGGCATCCGGCGTACCGCTCGGGCGGAGACGTTGTTGGAAAAAAAGGTGCAGACGCCGTTTCGGGAATGGGTGGAGCTGTATCGCTTCCAGCCCGTGCCGCACGAGTCGCCGCAGTTCAAACTGGTGCGCACTGAAGACCGCACTTTGCAGCGCGCCGACGTGGAGGGGGAAACGTTGGAAGCGTTCCTCTCGTCGTTCGAAGCGGGTGACCGCAAAGGGGCGATGTTATACCTGACAAAAGGGACGCCGTTGCCCGAGCTGAATTTTTACGCCCATGAGATCGACCGCGTGAACGGCGGGAATCTGTCCGCCATGGTGTATCATTGGATCGAGCCGGGCTATTACGATGAGGAGCACGTTCTGGCGTTCGATCTGGTCCGCCAGCCCGATGCGGTCAGCGAGTGGAAGATCAAGAGCATCCAACGGAGAGTTCATGGCAGATAGCGCCGTGGACTCTTTTTTGATCAAGCTGTGGACAAGTTGCTGGAAAAATTGGGTGTATGCTATAATTTCTAAATGGTTTCCAGTATAGAACGGCTTTGGAGGTGCGCTGTGATGAGCATCACACGGCAAGATGTTGAACATATCGCCAACCTGTCGCGCCTGACGTTGACAGAGGAGGAAAAAGTCAAGATGGCCGAAACGCTCGGCAAAATCCTCGACTTCGCAGGCGAGCTGCAAGCGCTGGACGTGACAGATGTCGCCCCGACCACCCACTCGATGCCGCTGCAAAACGTGCTGCGCGAAGACGCAGCCCGCCCGTGGCTGACCCAAGACGAAGCGCTGTCGCATGCACCCGATCAAGCGAACGGACAATTTCGTGTGCCTGCGGTGATGGAGGGATAACCAACATGTCGCTGTTAGACGCGTCGATACGCGAACTGCATACCAAGATCACCCGCAAAGAGCTCAAGCCGTCCGAACTGGTCAGCGCCTCCCTCGAGCGGATCCGCGCGACGGATGACAAGGTGAAAGCGTTCCTGCACGTTAACGGCGAGCAGGCGCTGGCCGCCGCGCGGAAGATGGACGAAGCGATGCCGGCAGATGCAGGCCTTTTGTTCTGCATTCCGGGCGCGATCAAAGACAACATGAACACGAAAGGGTTGCCAACTACCTGCGCTTCGAAGCTCCTCGCGAACTACGTGTCGGCGTATGACGGCACCGCGGTCGCTAAGTTGCAGGCGGCCGGCGGTATCTCGGTCGGCAAAACGAACATGGACGAGTTCGCGATGGGTTCCTCCGGCGAGAACTCCGGCTTCTTCCCGACGCGCAATCCGTGGGATCTGGAGCGCGTGCCGGGCGGTTCCTCTTCCGGCTCCGCAGCGGCGGTGGCGGCGGGACAAGTGCTCTTTGCGCTCGGTTCCGATACGGGCGGCTCGATCCGCCAGCCTGCCGCCTACACCGGGACGGTCGGGCTTAAGCCGACTTATGGCCTTGTGTCTCGCTTTGGTCTGGTCGCGTTTGCTTCCTCGCTCGATCAGATCGGCCCGTTCACCCGTACCGTGGAAGACAGCGCCATCGTGCTGCAGGCGATCGCCGGGCACGATCCGCTCGATTCCACCTCGGCGAACGTGGAGCTTCCGAGCTATCTGGAAGCGTTGACCGGAGACATCAAAGGCCTGCGCATCGGGCTGCCCAAGGAGTATTTCGAAGCGGGGCTCGACCCGGCCGTGCGCGGGCAGATCGAGCGGGCGATAGAGACGCTGGAAGGGCTCGGCGCGACGTTTGGCGAGGTCACGCTGCCGCACACGAAATACGCGGTGGCGACCTACTACCTGCTCGCCCCGGCCGAAGCGTCGTCCAACCTGGCGCGTTTTGACGGCGTGCGCTACGGCGTGCGGGCCGAAGCGGACAACCTGATCGAGATGTACAAGAAGACGCGCGGCGAAGGGTTTGGCGACGAAGTGAAGCGCCGGATCATGCTCGGCACGTACGCGCTGTCGTCCGGCTATTACGATGCCTATTACCTGCGCGCGCAGAAAGTGCGGACGCTGATCAAGCAGGATTTTGACAGCGCTTTTGCCGATTTTGACCTGATCCTGTCCCCGACCGCGCCGACGACGGCGTTCAAGTTCGGGGAGAACGTGGATGATCCGCTGACGATGTACTTGAACGACATCTACACCATCCCGGTCAACCTCGCAGGCATTCCGGCGATCTCCGTGCCGTGTGGCTTGGCGAACGGACTGCCGGTCGGCCTGCAATTGATCGGGAAGGCGTTTGACGAATCGACATTGCTGCGCGCCGCGCACGCCTTTGAACAGGCGGCAGGATTCACGGCGCGGCCGGCGCTGTAAGGAGGAGAGCGAAGATGACCGCGACCCAGTCACAGTCTCAGTACGAAACGATCATCGGTCTGGAAATCCACGTCGAGATGAGCACGAATTCGAAGATCTTCTGCGGCTGCTCGACCGAATTCGGCGCGCCTCCGAACAGCAACGTCTGCCCGATCTGCCTCGGCCACCCGGGCGTATTGCCGGTGCTGAACCGTGAAGCGTTGAACAAAGCGATGAAGGCGGCCTTGGCGCTGAACTGCCGGATCAACACCGAGAGCAAATTTGACCGCAAGAACTACTTTTACCCCGACTCGCCGAAAGCGTATCAGATCTCGCAGTACGACAAACCGATCGGCGAGCACGGCTGGCTGGAGATCGAAGTGGGCGGCGAAACGAAGCAGATCCGCATCAACCGCGTGCATCTGGAGGAAGATGCGGGCAAGCTGACCCACGCCGAAGACGGCTCGTCCACCCTGATCGACTTCAACCGTGTCGGCGTGCCGTTGATCGAGATCGTCTCCGAGGCGGACATTCGCACACCGGAAGAAGCGAAAGCCTATCTGGAGAAGATCAAAGCGATCATGCAGTACTGCGACATCTCCGACTGCAAGATGGAAGAGGGGTCGTTGCGCTGCGACGCCAACATCTCGCTGCGCCCGTGGGGGCAAGCGGAGTTCGGCACCAAGCGCGAGTTGAAAAACATGAACTCCTTCTCCAACGTGCAGAAAGCGCTCGAATATGAACAGGCCGCCCAAGCGGAGCTGATCGGGCAGGGCATCGAGATCCTGCAGAGCACCTTGCGCTGGGACGATGCAGCGAAGAAGACGATCACCATGCGCACCAAAGAAGATGCGCATGACTACCGCTACTTCCCGGAGCCGGACCTCGTGCAGCTCGCGATCGACGACGCGTGGATCGAAAGCATCCGCGCTACGATCCCCGAGCTGCCGACCGAGAAGAAGGCCCGCTACATTGCCGAGCTCAGCCTGCCGTCCTACGATGCGGACGTGCTGACCGCGTCGAAGCCGGTCGCCGACTTTTTTGAAGCGACCGTGGCGGGCGGGGCCGATCCGAAGGCGGTCTCGAACTGGATCATGGGCGACTTCCTGCGCTACCTCAACCAGCACGGCTTGGAGATCACCGAGGCGAAAGTGCGGCCGGCACAGCTCGGCGCGATGATCCACATGATCGGCACAGGCAAGATTTCCCTCAAGATCGCCAAAGATGTCTTGAAAGACATGTTGGAGACGGGTCGCGACCCGGAGCAGATCGTTGAGGAAAAAGGCCTCGTGCAGATCTCCGACGAAGGAGCGCTGGGCGGGATCATCGAGGAAGTTCTTGCTAACAATCCGCAATCTGTGGAAGACTATAAAGCGGGGAAAGAGCGCGCCCTCGGCGCCTTGGTCGGCCAGGTGATGAAAGCGACCAAAGGCCAGGCCAACCCGGGGCTCGTGAACAAACTCATTTTGGAGCGCATCAATGCGTAGTCAGACTCGTACTCTTTACTAGAGGAGAACCCCAAGCGGTGAACGGCTTGGGGTTTTTCACAGCATGTCTTTATCAGGAGGTGTCGCGCGATGCGGCGACCGCGTGCAAGGCTGATCTATAACCCCAGCGCCGGCAAGGAAGCGCTGCGCAACCACTTGCCGGATGTGTTAGATATTTTAGAACAAGGCGGCTTAGAAGTTTCCTGCGCGATGACGCACGGCGCGAACGACGCGATCCTCGCGGCGCGCCAGGCTTCGGCCGAGCATTTCGATTATGTGATCGCAGCGGGCGGGGACGGCACGATCAACGAAGTCGTCAACGGCCTGTCGACGCTCGACTACCGCCCGACGCTCGGCATCTTGCCGGCGGGCACGACCAACGATTTGGGACGGGCGCTCGGCATTCCCCGCGATCTGAAAAAAGCCTGCGAGATCATCGTCCATCGCCACGCGATGGAGATGGACGTCGGCCAGATCGGCGACGACGGCTATTTTATCAACATCGCCGGCTGCGGGCGGCTGACCGAGCTGACCTATGAAGTGCCGAGCAAGCTGAAAACGCACCTCGGGCAGCTGGCCTACTACGTCAAAGGGCTGGAAAAACTGCCGGGGCTGAAAACGATCCATCTGGAGATCGACTCGCCCGATTTTGCGTACGAAGGCAAAGCGATGCTCTGTCTGATCGCCAACTCCAACTCGGTCGGCGGGTTTGAAAAACTCGCCCCGAACGCCAAACTGAACGACGGACTGTTCGATGTGATCCTGATCAAGCAGGTCTCCCTGCCCGAGCTGATCACCTTGGCGCGGATGGCGATGAAAGGCGATCATACGAACAGCGACCGCGTGATATACTTCCAGACCGACTCGCTGACCATCTCCTCGCCGGAGCTGGTCGAACTGAACCTCGACGGCGAATTCGGCGGCCATCTGCCGCAGACATTCCGCTGCTTGAAGCACCATTTAAAAGTGCTGGTCGCGCCGCCGGCAGACAACGGGAGGCTGTTGCTGCCATGACGAGGACGCGAACCGGGCGTTTTGTCGATGAGCCGTTCCCCAACCTCTGCGACTGGGTCGCGCACCCCGACGTGCCAAGTCCCGCGGGCGGCACGGTCGTGGCGGCTTGCAGCGCGCTTGCGGCATCGTTGGCCGAGCTGATCTTGCGCGTGACGAAAAACCGCTTGGATAAAAAGGGCGAGAGAACGGAGCGCGTGGACGAGCTGCTGACAGAAGCGGCAGCGCTGCGCGTCCGCCTGCTCGACTACGGCGAAGGTGACGTGTATGAAGCGCAGAAGATCATCCAAGGCGAGCGCAACGCCTGCGTGCGCAAAGACGTGGGCAGCCCGGCGAAGATCGCGGGTACGATCGTCAAAGTGCTGCGGCTCGGCAACGAGCTGGCCCCGATGGTAGGGATTGCGCTGCACAGCGATGTGCGCGTGATCGCGTATCTCGCCCACGCCGGGGTGATGGGCATCACCGAGATCTGCTACGCCAACATCCGCCTCGCAGGCGGCGCGGATGACGAACTGATGGCCCGCATCGAGCGCTGGCGCACCGAAGCGGCCGAACTCCGCGACAGCATCTTGTCGCGCACCACGTAAGGAGACTTGTCCCAATGGCGAAACCGAAACTGCAGGTACCTGTAGAGAAAAACCAATACATCGAGCTCGACATCACCGGCCTCGGCCACGAAGGCGAAGGCGTCGGAAAGTACGAAGGCTTTACCGTTTTCGTGCCGCGCGCCTTGCCGGGCGAACGCGTAAAGGCGAAAGTGATCCGCGTGCAGAAGACCTACGCCAACGGGCGGCTGATCGACGTACTCCAAGGCACCGACAGCCGCACCGAGCCGCCCTGCCCGATCTTCCACCGCTGCGGCGGCTGCCATCTGCAGCACATGACCTACGAGGCGCAGTTGAAGCACAAGCGCCAGACGGTCGTCGACGCCTTGACCCGCATCGGCAAGCTGGAAGGCGTGACCGTGCACGAGACCCTGGGCATGGACAAACCTTGGCAGTATCGGAACAAGGCGCAAGTGCCGCTCGGGGAGATCGACGGTCGTCTGGCTGTAGGCTTTTACGCGCCGCGGACGCACGACATCATCGAGATGCAGAGCTGCGATATTCAGCATGCCTATAATGATGAGATTGTACATACGACAAAAGAAATTCTGCAGGAGCTGGCGATCCCGCACTACGAAGAAGAAACGGGTCGCGGCTTGGTGCGCCATATCATTGGACGGGCAGGCTTCCATACCGGGGAGACCATGCTCGTGCTGGTGACGAACGGCCGGAAGATCCCCAATCGGGACGTGCTGATCGACCGCCTGCGCGCCCGGATTCCGCATCTGGTGAGCATCGTGCAGAATATCAACATGGAGAAGACCAACGTCATCTTCGGCAAAGAGACGCTGACACTGTGGGGGAAAGACACGATTACCGATACGATCGGGGACATCAAGTTCGACATTTCCGCGCGATCTTTCTTCCAAGTCAACCCGGTGCAGACCGAAGTGCTGTACGGAAAAGCGCTGGAGTACGCCAACCTGACCGGCACCGAGACCGTGATCGACGCCTATTGTGGCATTGGAACTATTTCTCTGTTCCTGGCGAAGAAGGCGAAGCAAGTCTACGGCGTGGAGATCGTGCCGGAAGCGATTGAGGATGCGAAGAAAAACGCTGCGCTGAATGACATTTCGAATGCCCACTTCGCTGTGGGCGAGGCAGAGACGGTGATTCCGAAGTGGTACCGCGACGGTGTACGGGCCGACGTGCTGGTCGTCGACCCGCCGCGCAAAGGCTGCGACGAGCAATTGCTGGCAACCATCGCGGACATGAAGCCGGAGCGTGTGGTGTATGTGAGCTGCAACCCCGGTACGCTGGCACGTGACCTGCGCTATCTGGAGGACAACGGGTATAAGACAGTGGAAGTGACGCCGGTGGATATGTTCCCGCATACGTTCCATGTGGAGGCGGTCGTATGGATGGCTCGAAAATGAGATGTGGCAGGTTCGCTAAATATAGATGGCTTGTGTACAAGGCATGGGCAGGAAGTAGCAGAACTAAAAGCTAAGCGTGACAAGCTGGAACGGGAGCTTGGGGCGACGATGGTTGAACTTGCTGAAATGGAGACGTTTCAGCATGGAATAGCGTCAGTGCTCGATCGAGAAGGTAACCCATCGTCATGTTGCAATCCAGAAGCGGGTATGCTAAGATCGTTCTAACCCTAAAACGATTGGAGTGAAGAGGATTATGTAATTTTTCTTGCCATTTTTTTGAAGAATATAGCAGAATTTGTTCTATTCTTCATAGGCAAGAAAGTTACCTGATTCTTTTCACTCAAAAAATATACCCTTTTCCTACCCTGTACTGGGTGGGATGTGCTGTATTTTTTGAGCTACAAGAAAGGTAACTTTCTTGTAGCTCTTTTTATTTTGCCAAAGGAGGTTGAAGACACATGTCATTGATCAAGGTAACAAACCTGACGTTTGCTCATGACGGCAGTTACGACAACATCTTTGAGAATGTTAGCTTTCAAATTGATACCGACTGGAAGTTGGGCTTTACGGGGAGAAACGGCCGGGGCAAGACCACGTTTCTCAATCTGCTGCTGGGGAAGTACGAATACAGCGGAACGATTTCGGCCACCGTCAGCTTCGAGTACTTCCCTTTCCACGTTGAACACAAAGAGAACCATACGATCGACGTCGTTGCCGACATCGATCCGGACTTTGAGCATTGGCAGCTTCTACGCGAGCTTTCGCTGCTGCATGTGTCGGAGGACGTGTTATACCGACCGTTCGAATCGTTGTCCAACGGAGAACAAACGAAGGTGATGCTGGCCGCCCTGTTTTTGAAGGAAAACCGTTTTTTGCTCATTGACGAGCCGACCAACCATCTGGATCTGCACGCTCGGAAGCTGGTCAGCGATTATTTGAACCAAAAGAGCGGGTTTATTTTGGTGTCGCACGACCGGGCGTTTCTCGACAACTGTGTGGATCACGTTCTTTCGATCAACAAGACGAATATCGAAATCCAGAAGGGGAATTTTTCCGACTGGTGGGAGAACAAAGAACGACAGGACAACTTTGAGATGGCCGAGAACGACAAGCTGAGGAAGGACATCAAGCGGCTGTCCGAAGCGTCCAAGCGGACGAGCGGTTGGTCGCACGAAGTGGAAAAAACGAAAAACGGCACCCGCAACTCCGGCTCCAAGGTCGATAAAGGGTACATCGGTCACAAGGCTGCCAAAATGATGAAGAGGTCCAAATCGATCGAGAAAAGACAACAATCGGCGATTGAGGAAAGATCCCAATTGCTTAAAAACGTTGAAAGCTCGGAAAGCCTGAAAATCTCTCAAATCTCGTATCACAAACAGCAATTGGTCGAGTTTGACCGCGTTTCGATTCAGTACGGTGAGAGGGAGGTTTGCCGCGACGTCAGCTTTTCGGTGGAGCAAGGAGATCGCATTGTGCTGTCTGGTTCGAACGGTTCAGGTAAATCCAGCTTGCTCAAACTGATTTGCGGCGAGGAAATTCCTTATTCCGGCACGTTGCGCATAGGGAGCCAGTTGAAAATATCATACGTTTCGCAGGACACCTCACACTTGCGGGGCAATTTGTCGGACTTCGCCAGAAACTGCGGGATTGACGAAAGCCTGTTCAAAGCGAATTTGAGTAAACTCGATTTTTCGCGCGTGCAATTCGAAAAGGACATCGCTTCTTTTAGCGGCGGTCAGAAGAAAAAGGTGCTGATCGCGAAAAGCCTCTCCGAGCGGGTACATTTGCATGTTTGGGACGAACCGCTCAATTTTGTCGACGTTATTTCCCGGATGCAAATCGAAGAGCTGCTGCTGGAGCATTCTCCGACCATCCTTTTTGTGGAGCATGACAGCGAGTTTTGCAAGCAGATCGCGACCAAGATTGTGGAACTGAAAGACTAATCGATTTTAGGAGATGAAAACGGTGATGGTTGAGGTTGTAGATGATTGGGTGAACCGTTTCCTGTTCGCTGAAGCGGTTCACGAAAAAACATTTTGGTTGCCGGAGATTTACCAATCTATCGACAGGTGCACGTAGCGGTCTGTCTGCAAACGTTTGCCTTTTTCTGTATAGTTGGTTTGACGTGTCAAAGCGCCAACTGACGGTTGCTTTTTTACGTGTTCTCCGGCGGTAAGGAGAAGACATGAGACCAACCTCGAAATATGAAATGATTCGGCGCATGTTGTCCGATTTCAAGCAGCCCGCGTATCGGTATGCTCAGATGATGAACGCGATATTCAAACAAAACGTCGGCGAATACGAACGGATGACCTTACTGCCCAAATTTTTGCGCGACGAGTTGACCCGGATGCTTGGTCCGAACGTCTGCAGCATCGTTCCGGTAAAAGAACTCACGTCGCAACAGGTCAGCAAGGTGCTGTTTGCCATTGCGGGCGACGAACGCGTGGAGGCTGTACGTCTTACGTATGAGCGGGGGTGGAAATCGTATTGTATTTCCACGCAGTGCGGCTGCGGATTCGGGTGCAGGTTTTGCGCCACCGGTACTATCGGCCTGAAACGAAATCTGACCGCGGACGAAATTACCGATCAATTGCTGCACTTTCGCTTGAACGGCCACGCCTTGGACAGCGTCTCCTTCATGGGCATGGGGGAAGCGCTCGCCAACCCGAATATTTTTGAGGCGATGACGATTTTGACCGACCCGCAGCTCTTTGGTTTAGGACATCGGCGAATTACGATTTCCACCATTGGCCTGCTGCCGGGGATCGACAAGCTGACACGGGAGTTTCCCCAGGTCAATCTCACCTACTCGCTGCATTCGCCGTTCGACGATCAGCGAAGCGAGCTGATGCCGATTAACGACCGATTCCCAGTCCGCGACGTGTTGGAGGCATTGGATCGGCACATTCGGCATACAGGGAGAAAGGTGTATATTGCGTATACTCTGCTTCAAGGAGTCAACGACTCAACGGAGCATGCGGAAGCGGTTGCCGAGCTATTAAGGGGAAGGGGACCTGGGGAACATCTCTACCACGTGAACCTGATTCCCTTCAATTCGACCGAAGTGATGCCAGACAGCTATCGTCAATCTGATACGAATCGGCTGAAAGCGTTTGTTCGGATCTTGAAGTCAAAGGGGATCAGCATCACGGTCCGAACTCAATTCGGATCGGACATTAACGCGGCATGTGGGCAGCTATACCGCTCCGAATAAACAATGTTGGAAATTAAATTTATTACGTCGGACCAGCGGGTCTGACATTGGAAATCAAAGCGGTTGCCGTGAAAGGGCAGCCGTTTTGATTTGCGGCGCAGGCTTGGGGCTAAGAAACCGACCACAACGGGAGCACGGCATGGTCGGTTGCACTGCTCCATAATGGTATAAGGATTGAATGCCAGCACTATGGAAAAGGCTCCTTTCATACGAAAGGAGCCTTTTTTACGTTGATCGCTGCGCTCCTGCTATTCGCGCAGCGATCAGTTTATCAGTTTCCCGACGGCAAATACACAGCAAATATAGTACCTTGATCAGGCTCACTCACGACGCGGATGAATCCGCCGTGGGCTTTGACAAGATGATGGGCGATCGATAATCCGAGCCCCGTTCCGCCTGTATGCCGCGAACGGGCCTTTTCCACGCGATAAAAACGATCGAACAGGTGGGCCAGCTCTTCAGCTGGAATCCCGATGCCGGTGTCGATCACGGAGACACGCGTATAGACAGCATTCCGATCCAGGACCTTGTCTTCCATGACAACTGATATCTGTCCGCCTTCCGGTGTGTAGCGGATTGCATTCGTCAACAAATTGATGAACACCTGCGTGATCCGTCTCGTGTCGGCCATCACCGTGATCGGCTTCGTGTTCGAATGGAAGTGCATGTCCAGTCCGTTCTCTTCAGCCTCCATGTTCACATCGTCAACGATTTGTTCAAGTCTGGCCGACAGATCGAGCGGTTTGCAATCTAAGGACAATCGACCCGCCTCAGCCAGCGACAGGACATGAAGATCTTCCACAAGCAGACCCAGGCGGATCACTTCGTCATGGAGTCTGAGCAGCATTTCCGGAGGGACGTCTTGACCGGTCTGTTGCGCATTTTCTAATTTTAGCTGCATGATCGACAGCGGAGTTCGAAGCTCATGAGCGACATCCGCTACCAACCGCCTGCGGGCGTCCTCCGCTTCCCGGAGGCGAAGCGTCATCTCGTTGAATGTCTGTATGACTTTCCCGTATTCGTCTTTTGATTGTACAGGAACGATCACGTCAAAATCCCCCTGCGCAACGCGTTCGATAGCAGCAACGAGCTTTCGCAGCGGGAGCGTCAGCACCCCCGATAACAAGAAACTGACAAAGAGGCCGATGCCGATGAAAAATACCCAATTTCCAAGCAAAAATGTCTGCATCTTACCTGAAACGTAAATCTTCAAGATCTCGATCTGCTCCTCAGACGATGCGTGCAAATAAGTTGCGCTGATCTCTTCCTTCTGAAATTGATCAAACAAAGACTCCATGTATACCTGCTTGGTTACGGCATGAGCGCCGCCGACAATCAGTATGATCAATCCCATGTAGACAAATATTTTTTGGCGTACGGTCAGCTTCGTCATTGTTCACCGAATCGGTAACCGAACCCGTAGACCGTTTGAATATAACGAGGATTGGCCGGATCATCTCCCAACTTGCGGCGAAGATTCCGGATATGGGAATCCATCGTTCTTTCGTACCCCATATATTCGTCCGCGAGTGCGGCTTTTAATAATTGCAGGCGGCTGAACACCATGCCGGGACGCGCAGCCAACGTGTGCAAAATTTTGAATTCTGTCGGTGTCAATTGAATCTCCTGGCCGTCTTTGAATACCTGACATTTGGCCTCGGAAATGATCAGGTTGTCTCTTTCCAACAACATCAACTTGTCTTCAGGGCCGCGTATGCGGCGAAGTAAAGCCCGGATGCGCGAAGAGAGTTCGCGCAAGCTGAACGGCTTTGTCAAATAGTCGTCAGCACCGATCTCCAGACCGACGATTTTATCCGATTCATCCGAGCGGGCCGTGACCATAATAATGCCGCAATGTGAGGTTTGCCTGATTTCGCGGCATACGTCGATGCCGCTCTTCCCGGGGAGCATCCAATCAAGCACGACGAGATCAGGCCGTTCAGACCGGGCAAGCGTGAGCGCTTCCGTACCGGTAGAGGCGGTCAATACCCGAAACCCTTCACGTTGCAGATAGGTGTGCATCTCCTCAAGCATGCCCGGTTCGTCGTCCACAAGCAACAATTTCGGTTCCATTCCCATCTCACCTTTCCCGTTTCGTTTGCTTCCAGTGCGAGAACACACCACTTACCGGAAATTATACCGTCATCTTACATGTTCTTGAAGGAAATCCACACAAAAAGAGGCAGATCTGCATAAGTTCTCGACATTTATTTCATAAACTGACGGTGACACGAGAGCAATCGCCGCGAAGAACAAGAAAGGAGCAGGGAGGCGTGTTTTCATGAAAACGTACGATGAATCGTGGAAGAAATGAGCTGAATTGTGTGCCATGTCGATCTTATTTTAACGAAAGCGAGGATTCTAAGATGAGCAACCTATCTGTAAACCGCAGTGAAAATGAAGTCGGGGATCACGCGGTGGAAACCACCCAACTTTCACCTTTCGTGGTTCGCACGCGTTTGGTGTTCCAGGCAATGGTGATGATCTTTGCGATTTGCATTATGGTTCAAGTGTTTTTTGCCGGTCTTGCACTGTTTTGGAACCCGGCCCAATGGGCCACCCATAAAGGCTTTGCCAGTATGCTGTTCATAGTTTCAATCCTGATACTCGTGCTTTCTTTTATCGCTCGGCTGCCGCTTGCTCTTCGTATGCGGAGTGCGGCTTTGTGCGGCATCCTCATTTTGATCGTGGTCAGCGCCAAATTACCGTCTGGAATTGGATATGTATCTGCTCTTCATCCAGTACTGGCTCTGATGCTGTTTTTTGGATCTGTTTCCCTCATGCGGAAGACCAATGCTCTCCAAAAGAATAACGAAAGTCAGCGAAGATGAACCATGACGAGGGGGAAATGAAAATGAGAATGCGAATTGTGGCAATCATCTTGTGTGGACTGTTCATCTTCCCCCTCCTCATTTCAGCGCAAAGTGACGGGAGCAGGCAAGCAGAGCGAACTGGAAGTACAGTCTTCTCCGAAGTGGATGCGTATATCGAACGTGAAATGAAACGACAACGTCTTCCGGGACTGGCCCTCGGGATTGTGCAGGGGGATCGCATTCTTTACCTGAAGGGGTATGGGCGAGCCGATTCATCAGGTCGTCCGGTAACACCTGAAACACCATTCGGATTAGGTTCGATCGGCAAGTCGATGACTGCGATGGCCGTTCTGCAGCTTGCCGAAAGGGGGGAAATTGACTTGGATGCGCCGATACAGCGCTATCTCCCCGCCAAGTATAACGGTGCAGAGTTCATCACTGTACGTCAGTTGCTCAACCAAACGAGCGGATTCACCCAAATCTCAACCTTTAGCAACACGCTGTCAAGCATCAACGAACAAGATCAAGATGCTCTGGAGAAAAACGCCATGGCGTATGCGGAAAAGTTTTTAAAGCAAGCCAATAATACCGAACATCCCTACAGGTATTCGAACGCAAATTATGTACTGCTCGGCTATCTTGTGCAACAGGTGTCCGGCCAGTCCTATGGCGACTATGTGAAGGCACATATTTTCAGCCCGCTGTCTATGCATGACAGCTTCATGACGCTAGATGAAGCAGCTGCACACGGGCTCGCGACGCCCTACCGTCGGATATTTGGATACAACGTTGCCTACGATGGCCCCTACATTTATATTCCAGGGGATGCACCTGCGGGCTATCTCTATACCAGTGCGAAGGACATGAGCCATTACTTGATTGCCCAAATGAACGGCGGACAATTTGAAGATGCTTCCGTGCTCTCTGCGGAAGGCATTCAACTTATGCAGACCGAACCTGTTCCGGGAACGTACGCCATGGGTTGGATGACAGGTCACATTGACGGGTTAACGGTTCTTGGTCAGCCGGGTGGCTCGATCGGCTTCCAAGCCCAAACGTATCTGATTCCGGATCAACAACTGGGAGTTATCGTATTCGCTAACGTACTTGACGCGATCGATGCCGCTTTTCCAAACACACACATCATTACTACGACCCACATCGCCTCCGGGGTCATCAACATACTGAACGAACAACCGATTGGAGAATCTGGTCTCAGCATTTCGCAGAAATACTTACTTGTAAATGGATTCATTATCATGCTCAGCGCATGGTTACTATACACGACCGCTCGAACTGTGAAGCGCTGCTTTGAGCCGAGGGGTTCTTACAATTCCCTCCATTCTAAAATATCGATCAAGGTTATCTCAAAAATTGTTCTGCACTTTGCAGGTCTGTTGCTTGTCCTGACGTTAAGTATGACTCAAATTGTGCCGGTATGGCAGATTGCAACCATCTATCAACCGGACGTAATCGTTTGGCTGAAGATGATGACTGTACTTTTGGCATTGAAAGGTAGCATGGAAACGATTCGGCTGGTTCATGGTTGGAGGTCCAGATCATAGACCAGTATATTGATCACAACGTCACGTTGAAATATAAAAGTGTTATACTGTTTTAAATGGTGCATAAGGAGAGAGAACCTTTGTTGAATAAGATCGATTACAAGAAAGATTTTAAACAACTCTATCTGCCAAAAACGGTACCAGAAATTGTGGAAGTCCCGAACATGCAGTTTTTGATGGTCAGTGGTGCTGGAGACCCTAACGGCGCGGTATTTGCCGAGGCAGTAGAAGCTTTGTACAGTTTGAGTTATGCCGTGAGGATGTCTTACAAAAGTGATGATGTGCCGGCTGGTTACTACGAATATACGGTTTTTCCGCTTGAGGGTGTGTGGGACTTGATTGATCGGACGAAGCCTGTGACAGACAAAAGCAATTTGAAGTACACGATGATGATACGCCAACCTGATTTTTTGACTGAGGCGTTGTTCCAACGGTTTCTGGAACAGACGAAAAGGAAAAAGTCGAACTCGTTCCTTGAGGAAGTCCGGTTTGAGCACGCGGAAGAAGGACTGTGCTGTCAAATGATGCATCTTGGAAGTTTTGACGAAGAGCCGAAAAGCTTTGCTCGAATGGAAGCGTTTTGCGCAGAGAATGGTTTTCTCCGTAACAGCAAAATTCATCGGGAGATCTATCTGTCGGACCCTCGAAAGACGAAACCGGAGAAGATGAAAACGGTGTTGCGATTTCTAGTGGAAAAACGCTGATACAACTTCAGTGGGAGCATGTTTCGCCAGCAGCGAAAAGGGTAGGTCAATCCTCTACGCTGAGGGGATGGTACAAGCAAACGATGGCTTTAGCTTAGCCGCTCGTCAGTGAGCAAATGTTATGCCTGATCTTTGTTCTCACTGTATATTCAGCACATGTGGAGTGCGATTCACTACTCGTGAGGAAGGAAAAATCGGAGATGTAGCGCGAGTTCGAAAGTTGGGAATGAAAAGATAGGTTTAATCTTTGATGTAAACCCCCTCGGAAAGGGGGGGCAGATTGCAGACAGACGCCCTTTTTGTCTTTCGACAAGAAGGGCGTTTGCGGTTTTCTGTAGCAAATTGAAGAGAAAACGGAGACCTCTTCGCCGCTTTCTCCCGGATTTCCATAGCCAGTTTGCGAGCTTTTTCTAGTCCATACAAACTCTATCCTAGCGACAGCAAGTCATCTCAATCTTCATAAAATAGATAAACTCTATTTTAATAAGCAAATATTTTATAGCCTTTCGATTTCCGTGGTTATAAGTATAGGTATATCAAATGGATGAGAAAAAATTCACCATTTTGCATATTTACACATTCTTAATCTTCCTGTAATATATCGCTAGAGAGAAAATTCTCTCAAACAAAAAAAAGTGGGGGGTCATTAAAATGTCCCGAATGAACAAGGTGACAGCATTCGCTGTCCTGTCCAGCATGGTGCTGGCACTGTCGGTTGGCAATGCTTCGGCAGCTCCGGTCGGCAAAGACAAAGGTATCGACAAGAAAGTAAAGCAAGTTGCAGTGATGTCAAAAATTTCAAAAGATTCCAAAGGCACTGAGAAAATTACCTGGAATGAGAAAAAAGGTGTTCCGAACTTTGTACAGGGCAAAATGTCTGACAAAAAGCTTCGGAACACGAACGACGCTGTAGCGATTCTGGAAGAGAACAAAGCGCTGTTCGACATGGAATCTGCTAGTAACGAAGTGAACCTGATGGATGAGTCTGTCGATGAGCTCGGAATGAAGATGTTCAAGTTCCAACAAACCTATCAAGGCATTCCGGTCTTCGGCAATGAAGTGATCGTGCACGCTGACAAGAACGGTGTTGCTTCCTCGATCAACGGTTACTATGATCCGGAAGTGAAACGCTCGGGTCTGAAAACGAAAGTAAAGTTGACCGCCGATGAAGCAATCGCAGCTGCGAAAGCGGACACGGGCCTCGCCAACATCGAACACTTCGACATCGCGAAAAGCGACAAGTACTTCTACCAATCGAAAAACGGCGCCTACCATCTCGTGTACCTTGTCACACTGTCCACGCTTGAAGGTGCAGAACCGGCATACTGGGATGTATTTGTAGACGCTCAAAACGGCAAAATCGTCGACAAGCTCAACAAAGTCTACGATGCACATGCGGTTGGATCCGGCAAGGGCGTTCTCGGCGCTACGCGCTCTTTGAACACCGACTCCTACACCGGCGGCTACTACCTGAGAGATATCACCAAGCCGATGTACTCGACCGGCGGCAAGATCGAAACCTACTCCGCCAATTACACCCAAACTTTGCCGGGCACGCTGATGACCGATTCGGATAACAACTGGAACGATCCAGCTGCAGTCGATGCGCACTACCACAGCGGAATCGTGTACGACTACTACAAAAACAAGCACAACCGCAACTCGTTTGATGGTAATGGCGCAACGTTGAAATCGACCGTTCACTACGATCGAAACTATGCCAACGCGTTCTGGAATGGCACGCAGATGGTATACGGGGATGGCGATGGCAGTACCTTCACCGCTTTATCCGCAGGTCTCGACGTCGTCGGACATGAGATCACTCACGCCGTGACGGAGCGCACAGCGAACCTCACGTACTCTTATCAGTCTGGCGCACTGAATGAATCCTGGTCCGACGCGCTCGGCAACCTGATCGAAAACAAAGCTGACGATCTCTGGCAGGTCGGCGAAGACATCTACACGCCGAACACTCCAAACGACGCGATGCGCTCGATGTCCAACCCGGGGCTGAACGGCAATCCGGCACATATGAATGACTACGTGAACACATCTTCCGACAACGGCGGCGTTCACACCAACTCCGGGATTCCGAACAAAGCGTTCTACAACTTTGTTACCACGAGCGGCATCACCCGTGATAACGCAGGGAAAGTCTGGTACCGTGCATTGACGCAGTACATGACCTCCAATTCGCAGTTCATGGATGCGAGAAACGCGACCATCCAAGCTGCAACTGATCTGTTCGGCGCAAGCTCGGCAGAGGTGACTGCGGTTACGAACGCATGGAGCAACGTTGGCGTAGGATCATCTGCTGGCAACACCAACGACTCGTATGAGCCGAATGAATCGATGAGTGCCGCGTACGGTCCGATCACTTCTGGAACGGTCTACAACGGCAAAATTTCCACTGCGACCGACCAAGACTGGTTCAAGTTCAATATCAACACGACCGGAACGATCTCTGTGACCTTGAACAACTTGCCGAACGACTATGACCTGTACCTTTACAACTCCGCTGGCACCGAAGTGGCGAAATCTGAGAACACCAACACTACTTCTGAATCGATTTCCTACTCTGCGACTGCAACCGGTACCTACTACGTTAAAGTTAACGGCCACAACGGCGCTATGAACACATCGACCGCGTATGCGCTGAAAGCAACCTACCCGACTTCCTCCTCATCTGTCGGCCAATGGTACTATGAATCGATGATGTCCAGCACCCCGCATCCGTATGCGAACTACGCGACCTACGCTCCGTCCACTTACACCAAGATCGGCGCTACCCAAGTCGCTCTGCATTTCTCCTACTTTGACACGGAGCAAGGCTACGACTTCGTGACGATCAAAGACAAAAACGGTAGTGTGATCCACAACTTATCCGGCACGTTAGGTTCGTTCTGGGTGATTGTAGACGGCGACAAGATCTCCGCGCAACTGATCAGTGACCTGTACGTCAATGCATGGGGTTATTCGATCGACCAAGTTGCCTACTTTAGTTCCAACCCGCTGTTCAGCGGTAGCACTATCACCACCGTTGACCCGATCATTGGAAACTAAAAGGGGAAGCTACTCCCTCTGTTTCTAACGGTCAAGCAATAGGCCGGCATGCGAACCAGCATGTCGGTTTTTTAAAGAAGAACAGAAGGAAGTCCAGTCTTGAAATCAGAAGTCGCTGCGCTACAGGTTCATCGCGTAAAAAAGATGGGATTTGTACGACTTTTAGATGGATGTGGAGACGGGGACTACCGAACGTAAGGAAGGATATGTAAGTATTGTTACTCAGAAGTTTGAATGGAAAGTCCTCCTGTGAAGGGGGACTTTTTGCTGTTCGAAGCATGAAAAATGGCACAAGGTAAAACTTATGTAAAATCGGATGACCTCGTTTGACAATCCATATAACCACATGGTTATATGGTGTTGTGCATCATGCAGTTTCGAAACATTTAGAGAGAGTAGGGGCGAAGGCGATGGTTTGGTTAGCCTTACTTATTTTTGTTTTGACCTTGGCGTTTGTAATCTGGCAGCCGAGAGGTCTTTCCATCGGTTGGTCTGCATCGGCGGGTGCCTTACTTGCACTCGTTTGTGGAGTCGTTAGTTTGGGCGATGTTTGGACGGTTACGGGCATTGTTTGGAATGCGACGTTGGCTTTTGTGGCAATCATCCTGATCTCTTTGCTTTTAGATGAAATTGGTTTCTTTGAGTGGTCAGCACTGCACATGGCGCGTCTGGCCCGAGGGAATGGACGCTTGATGTTTGTGTACGTGATTTTGTTAGGGGCGGCAGTGGCAGCTCTTTTCGCAAATGACGGTGCTGCTCTGATCCTTACACCGATCGTACTGGCTCAAGTAAGGGCGTTAAAATTCCCGGATACCATGATCCTGCCCTTTGTGATCGCCAGCGGATTCATTGCAGATACAGCCTCCCTCCCGTTGGTGGTGAGCAACCTCGTCAACATCGTATCGGCCGATTACTTCGACATCGGTTTTCTTGAATACGCGAGTCGTATGATGGTGCCGAACTTGTTCTCGGTGGCGGCAAGTCTGGGCGTTCTTTATTTCTACTTTCACAAGAAGATACCGAAAACGTACGATCTCGGTCAACTGAAGCAACCTCGGGAAGCAATCAAGGATGCGGGACTGTTTCGTCTGTCATGGGTGATCTTAGCGGTGTTGCTGGCAGGGTACCTGTTCAGTGAGATGGTCGGCATACGGGTATCCCTAGTAGCGGGTCTGGCTGCAATCGTGTTTCTGTTTGCTGCACGCAAGAGTCATGGCGTTGATACGAAGAAAATCATCAAGGAAGCGCCTTGGACAGTTGTTGTGTTTTCGATTGGCATGTATGTCGTTGTATATGGACTGCGAAATGTTGGGCTGACCGATTTGCTCGGTCAATTCATTCAAAGAGCTGCAGACCAGGGACTCTTGAGCGCAGTCATGGGAATGGGCTTCCTCTCCGCCATTCTTTCCTCCATCATGAATAACATGCCCACCGTTATGATTGATGCCTTGGCGATTCAAGCAACCACGGGGACAGAGATTGTCCGCGAAGGATTGGTGTATGCCAACGTCATCGGTTCCGACCTCGGGCCCAAAATCACGCCGATTGGATCGCTTGCCACCTTGCTTTGGCTTCACGTGTTGTCAAAGAAGGGAGTCACGATCACATGGGGACAATATTTTCGCACGGGAATCGTATTGACCATTCCCACTCTGTTGATTACCCTCTTGGGTCTGTATCTATGGCTGACGTTGATTCATTAAAAGGAGGCACTCTCATGTCTGAAAACAAAAAGTTGATCTATTTCCTCTGTACGGGGAACTCCTGTCGCAGTCAGATGGCAGAGGGGTTTGCCAAGAAACATCTGGGAGATCGTTTCGACGTATACAGCGCCGGGATCGAAGCACATGGCCTCAATCCAAACGCTGTCAAAGCGATGGCGGAGATAGGGGTCGATATCTCCAGCCAGAAGTCTGAAATCATCAATCAGGAGATCCTGACCAAAGCCGACTTGGTAGTCACGCTTTGTGGAGATGCGAACGATCGCTGCCCGATCACACCACCGCATGTGGAGCGATTCCACTGGGGATTCGATGACCCGGCGAAGGCAACCGGCACGGAAGAAGAGAAGTGGACAGTCTTTCAGCGAGTTCGTGACGACATCGAGGCGCGCATCCAGCGTTTTGCAACGGAAGGGAACTAGAAGCGGCAAAAAGCCCTCCAGACTTGACTGGAGGGCTTTCTTATTCGCAACAGGTTACCAGCAGTCCTCGTTCTTCAAGCTCTTGAATCGAAGCGGTCTGATCTGGCAGATGTGTTACTGCAAATCCGACAGCTTCCAAGTTCTCGCGGTTGAGGGAATAAAAGACCCATTGGCCGCGGCGTTTTTCGGTGACGAGACCTGCCGTTTTCAAGCGGGACATATGTTTTGAAATCGCAGGTTGTGAGATCCCGAACAGCGGAACCAATTCACAGACACAGCAATCCCGAACGTTAAGAAGGGCAAGCACTTTCAGCCGGGTGGGGTCGCCAAGTGCTTTCATCATCTCTGCAAGTTTTTGAAAGTCCATGTAGCGATCTCCTTCAAGATTCTCTACTTATCATATCACACCTGATCGCTCAGAATTTTCTCCATCGCCATCACATCGACAAATTTGCCATCGAGCTTACCTTGATTATGAAATATCCCTACTTCACGAAATCCTGCTTTGCGGTACAAGCCTTGTCCTAGCGCGTTGAACGGGAAGGTGAAGAGGACGAGCTTGTGGAACTGGGCTTTTGCCGCACGAGCTTCTAGTTCGGCCAGAAGCTGTTGTCCGATCCCGCGACCTCTATACGCACGGTCAATATAGATGGAGAGATCTCCAACTCCGCGGTACGCATTACGCCCATTGTAAGGATTAACGGAAGCCCAGCCAGCGACTCCTTCATCGACAACAGCTACCAGGACAAAATAACGTTCTGTTCGGTTCTCCAACCACCTCCGCATCTCGTCAAGTGATTTTGTCTCAGTCTCAAGAGTTGCGATACGATCTTCAATACCTTGGTTATAGATCAGCAATATGTTTTCAAGATCTGATGGCGTTGCATGACGAATCAGGGTCATCAAGATCACTCCTTACTCATCACGATACAGGATGATTGCTAGAAATGCGACATTTTTACCATGTATAATTCATCAAAATTTTTTGATGTGAAGTGTTGCATTTTGGAACCAAATGCCATATGATGGTGTCAGAGAGATGAATCAAGAAAATTTGATGTGAAGGTGAGAACGATGCAGCACGAGCTACCGATGATCGACAACACACCGGATGCAGAGTTTGAAAAGTACGAAGCCAAGTTCAAAGCGCTTGCAGATGCGAAGCGATTGCGGATTATGAACCTGCTTGTTCGACATGGCAAGGTCTGTGTGTGCGACCTGGCTGAAATGGTAAACATGCCGCAGTCCAAACTCTCGTACCACCTCAAAATCCTGCTGGAGCAACAATTGATACTGGTGGAGACGCACGGCAAGTGGAACTATTATCAGCTCAATCAAAAAGAAGTAAACCACGTGCTTTCTGAAGAACTCTGCTGTTTGTTCCGACTGAACACACCAGGTTGTTGCTAATTTTTTTGATCCTCACATCAAAAAAATTTGATTTAATCAGAAACAACGGAAGGAAGTTGATGACAATGCGTATGCACGTCGCGATCAATGTAACTGAGCTGGAATCAAGCCTCGCGTTTTACAAGGCCTTCTTCGGGGCAGAGCCGACTAAGGTGAGAGAGAACTACGCGAAGTTCGAACTGGAAGATCCTCAGCTTCACTTTTCGCTCAATGTGCGGCCCTATGAGACGCGCGGTGTGTTGAATCACATGGGCTTCCAAGTGGAAAACACCGAGGCGGTACTTCAAATGAAATCCCGTCTTCAAGCAACTGGTCTTGTGGCACTTGACGAAATGAACACCACTTGTTGCTATGCTGTGCAAGATAAGATCTGGGTGCATGATCCGGAAGGAAACGCTTGGGAGGTCTTCTATACGAAAGAAGATTCGGAGTTTGAGTCCGCACGAGTTTCAGGTGATGAATCGGTATGCTGTGTGACGCCAGCTGTTGAACAAAACGAGCAGTCAGAGTGCTGTTCCGTCACAGTGAGTGCAGCAGAAACGACCCAATCTACAGGTGGCTGTGGATGCAGTAGTAAGTAGCCAAACAAAAAAGACCTCCTTCCATAAAGGGGAGTCTTTTTTATTTGGTTCGTCAGCCCATGAATCGTTATTTCCGCCAAAAAGTTGAACAGTCTGCCTTGTCCAATCTATTAAACTCGATCATTTTCTCAAGTAAGGAGAAATCAACCGGACGATCCCACTTGATACGCATCAACTGCTGAGTGTGATCATAGCCAGCTTGCAAAATAGCTTCTGAAAAATGTGCAATCCCTGCCTTTTCGGGGGACACGGCCAAATGTTGTTTCGATACGCTAAAGCCAATAATAAAGGTGCCGTGGTCGGTAAACATCGGCTGATTCCACGCGATTTTAGGCAGTAGATTCGGAAATTTCTTAGTTACCCACGTCAAAACTTCTTCCGTTCCGGCCCGATGCTGCGGATTCTCAATCTGCGATAAAAATTCTGCAAAAACTTCCATATGGTTCCCTCCTGCTTCTCAATTCCATTCGTTTGTAACTTTTTCGTTTGTAACTTTTGAACTTTCTACAATCATACACATACTCCTGCCTCAATAAACTTCCGATCCATTCAACCAAAACGTACTCTCTCCACAAAATGTTCAAACTATCACGTGAAACTGTATGGTTTGTGACACGTATAGATAAGTATGATGGAAGCAAAGCCGGATGGAAGCACGACCAAAGGGAGGTTGTGAAAATGGGAAGTTACATAAAATAGGCGAACTTGCCAGGCTGGCCAACGTCTCGCGGCGTACGATCGATTATTACACGCAGTTGGGACTGTTGAACCCGCAACGATCGGCCAGCGGATATCGTTACTATACGGAAGAGGATACCGTTCGGTTGAAATTGGTGGAACTTTATAAACAGGAGCATCTGACTCTGGAAGAGATTCGAGAGCGGCTTCAGTTCGAAAGTCAAACGACGAACGATACGCAGCAAGCCACCGAAAAAGTTCAGGAGATCCAAGCGTTGATGTGCAAGCTGGAAGAACACCTTCTGGAGTTGAAGCCGTTTCTGGCAACGCTTGATGAAAAGCAATGGAAAGCGCTCACGCAAAGCGCGGCTCGAAAAGGCACCACCCTGTTCAATCTTCTCGCAATCTTATTCCAAGTCAATCCATTTGTGTAAAGGGAGAGTTACTCATGTTGAAAAAATTCATGGCCAAATTAGGCGTTGGCGCTTCAAAAGTGGACTTGGTGCTGAACAAGCAGCACTATGAACTGGGAGAGGAGATCGAGGGGGTGTTTCGGATTCAAGGCGGTTCTGTTGAACAGCAGATCAATCGGATCACGGCCGACTTGTTGGTAACGATCCGTGTTCGCGACCGCGTCATCTCGCATCCGGTGACTTCGATTCCGGTCAGTTCGTCCTTCGTCATTCGCCCTGAGGAGCAGAAGGAACTGCCGCTGCGCTTTACGCTTCCGCTCAACATGCCGATCTCGCGAACCGGGGTCACGTATCACTTCGCAACTCGTTTGGACATCGCCGGCGGCGTGGACGGCTCCGACCGCGATCCTGTGCAGATCTGCCCGCCGGAACGCTTCAACTCGATCATCCGCGCGCTGGATTTGCTGGGATTCCAGGAAAAGCATGATTCCGGCAAATTTAACGGCTATTCGCAAGAGTTTGAGTTTTACCCGACCGGTGCCTTCAAAGGACAGGTGCAAGAAGTGGAGTTTGAAGCGGCGATTGAAGCTGACGGAATCCGCTTGCTGCTCGAGGTCGATATGTACCAGTTCTTTGGCTTTGGCGAGAAGGAACTGCGCCAAGAGATTTTCCTGAGCAATGAGCAGTTGGCCGATGCCCGGGCGTTGAGCCATCATTTGGAAGCGGTGATTCAGGAGATGCTTCAAAACCCGCATGCGTACCCGGCGTCGCGTTACCGCACACATGGTCATGCTATGCCTGGCCGCGGGCATCGCGGCTCGGGACTTGGCGGGGCGATGGGCGGCTTCGTAGCCGGGATGGTCGGCGGCATGGTCATCGGTGCGCTGATGGAGGAAGGCATGGAGGCGCTGGCTGGCGGCGAGGAGTCTGCCGATGGCGGGCTGTTCGACGGATTTGATGATTTTGGCGGTTTTGACGGCGGAGACGATTTTTAAGAGAAACTTGGAGGGACAAGTTTGAGTTCTTTATGGGAGTTAGTGAAAAAAGGTAATATGTCGTCTGCGGCAGCTGCTGTCGGCAACACAGCACTGGCGATTTTGAAGGGGATTGCGGCGATGATCAGCGGCAGCGGGGCGATGTTTGCTTCGACGATGCACTCGGTGGCGGATGCGGTGAACCAAGGGTTTGTCTTTGTCGGCAGCGTGCTGGCGGAGCGCAAGCCGACCCGGCGCTTTCCGACCGGTTTTGGCCGGGTGATCAATCTGTTCTGTATGATTGCGGTCATCGTGGTCACCATGATGGCGTATGAGACGATCCGCGAAGGTATCCATCTCCTGCAACACCCGGCCAGCGTGACCACGATCACCTGGGATGTGATCGCGCTGAGTGCGGCCATTCTCGTGGACGGATTCGTACTGATTAAGGCGATGCAGGAGATTGTGCGCGAGGCGCGAGTGGAGGCAAAAGGATTTGGGATCATTTCCGCTTCGTTTCGCAATGCCAAGCATGCAGCTCCGCCGACCCGTCTTGTTTTCTACGAAGATCTTGTGGCCACGCTCGGGGCAGCGCTTGCGCTGACGGCAGTTCTCGTTACCCGCTTCACAGACAACAAGCTCTTTGACGGATCGGTGACGATCATGATCGGCGTGATGATGCTTTTCGTGGCGTTCAAGATCGGGTATGACAATATGGTGGGACTGATCGGGGTCGCAGCGCCTCGTGAGGTGGAAGAGCGCGTGGCTGCCATCATTTTCTCCGATCCCGACGTGACCGACATCAACAAGATGCGCATTGTGCAGGAAGGGCGCACCTACCACGTGGAAGCTTATATCGAGCTGCGGCCGGGCCTGACGCTCGCAGATGCTGACGACATCAAGTACCGCGTCCGCGATCTGATCTTGGCAGATCCGAACGTCTCCGATGTGACGATGGGCATCTTGGAGGACGATGGCGTGAAAAACTGGGTTCCTCAGGAAATGTAACCATCTAGAAATCGGGAGGTTCATATGGACAATCGCGAGACGTTGTTGCACGAACTGCAGCTGATCGAGGAGTGGGAACAGGACCAAAAAGACCTGTGGTTCTGGGAAAAGCTCGGCCGACTGCCCTTCATGCTGCTGGATAAAGTAACGCCGAAATTTTTGCAGGAGAAAGCAGGGCAAGCGGTCGACGAGCTGGTCTCGTATGTGGAGACGGGCGGCAAGTACATGGCCGATGAGCAAGCGGTCTTCAAACGGATCGCAGCGGTGACCCACCACCCGGTCGCTTCGTTGGACGAGGTGCGCGCCTTGCCGATCACGCTGATGAAGCAGAGTGCGCTCGACCTGCGCAAGTCTCGCCAGAACTTCGCGACCGCGCAGGGCGCAGTCGCCGGATTGGGCGGCGTGTTCACGCTGGCGATCGACATTCCTTTTTTGCTCGGGATGTCGCTGAAGACGATCCAGGATGTCGGCATGTGTTACGGCTACGACCCGCTGGAGAAGTCGGAGCGCGTGTTTATCATCAAATGCCTGCAATTCACCTCCTCGGATATCGTGGGGAAAAAGGCGATTCTGGAGGAGTTGTCCTCGATGCACCTCCCGGAGCGCAACCGCCAGATGTTCTCGCAGCTGCAAGGGTGGCGGGAAGTGCTGCTGATGCAGACGGAGAACTTTGGCTGGAAGAAACTGTTCCAGCTGGTCCCGGTGGCGGGCATTCTGTTCGGGGCCTACCTCAATCGAAAGACGATCGATGAGGTGGCGGAAACGGCGTTGATGCTGTATGGCAAACGCCGGATCATGGAACGCTTGGAGCGGTAATCGAGGATTCGCATTGTACAAGGGCTGCCTTTCCAAGCGGAAGGGCAGCCCTTTTTGTGATGGCACGAAATCATGAGTAAATATCCGATTGGCTGAGGGAGAGGGTGCTAACTTGCATTCTTGTGCATTTTTTATTCTTAGCAGTCCAAAACGTCGCCAAAAACGCTCGTGCATCTTCAAGCAAATGGGAGTAAGATGAATACAACAAATGAATCACTGCCTAATCTTGGGAATACCAAGAGCGGAGGAACCAATCTTTTGGGGTTAATCTCGCGAGTTTGCGAGAGGGATGAGGACATTTTTCTTCCTTGCCATCCTACCCGTCAGCTAACTTCGTCGGCTAAGCAGGGAAGGTCAGAGACCTTCTAGTTGGAATGGTCTTTTTGTTATGCAGAAAGGCTTTCGAACTAGCGGTTTCGTCCAGCAAGTCTCTTGGGTAGACAACATGCAGGCGCCGCCGCAACGGCTCCGGCATGACGTAGACCGATGTAGACTTTGACCTTCAATCATTTGATGAGGTTAAAGTTAGGGCATCGGTCTTTTTTGCGTGGACCGACCCGAGAAAGCGGGGATTGCAACATGGCGCAGAACGCCAAAAGCAAACAGGAGTCGGACATCAGCGAGGCCTATATCAAATTTCAGCGTGAGATCTTAGGCCGTGGCCCGCAGGAGACAAAAACGTACATTTTGAATGACATGGTGATCATCCGGCTCAAAGGTGTGCTCACCCACGAGGAGAAGCACCTGGCGAAAACGGACCGAGGGAGGCGTCTGGTCAAAGAGATGCGCCAGACCCTCCGCGAAAATTACAGCGCGGAGCTGGAGGAGATCATCTCCCGCATCACCGGCTGCACGGTGCTGGGCTCGCACAGCGACATCTCGACCAAGCTCGGCGAGCGGGTCGAAATCTTTATTCTGGACCGTGATCTTGAAAAGCAACTGCGCGAAAAACAAGACTAATGCCAACCGCACAGGTTGATGGAATACAAGGGGTCCTGTCTGGATACAGGAAGCCGGGTATCGCATACGCCTGCGGGTTCTGGAGGAACTTCGGTGCTCTTCTGCATGAAGAGCAGCACGGAAGTTGTTCGGGAATCCGCAGGCGTTTTGTTTTTCCCAGGAGACGAGGAGGAGAACAACATGTTGGATCTGTTGATGATCGGTGGCGTGCTGGTGCTGACCGGGATGATGCTTTGGCTGGTGCGCTTTGCGGATGGCGTCGTGCAGGAAGGGAGTGAGCGGACATGAGCGGTCTCACCCTGATCTCGATCGCCGTCACCGTGCTGCTCGCGGTGCTGTTCGCCAAGCCGGCCGGACTGTATCTGGCGGCGGCGCTGGATGACCGCTCGCAGCGCTTGAACCGTTTTTACGGACCTTTGGAAAAGGTGTTGTTTCGGTTGGGCGGTGTGCAGCAGCAAGCGCAGTCTTGGCAGAAGTATGCCTGTTCGATGGTGCTGGTCAATGCGGTGATGCTGCTGCTCGTCTATCTGGTCTTCCGCTTCCAAGGCGTGCTGCCGCTCAATCCGGCGGGCATTCCCTCGATGGAGCCTACGCTGGCGATGCATACGGCGATCTCGTTTATGACCAATACCAATCTGCAACATTACAGCGGGGAAACCGGGCTGTCCGCGTTCTCCCAATTGATCGGTATCACCTTCCTGATGTTCACCGCGCCGGCGACGGCGCTGGCGGCAGCGTTCGCGTTCATCCGCGGATTGAGCGGGCGACCGTTCGGCAACTTTTATGTCGATCTGGTGCGCAGCATCACGCGCGTGCTGCTGCCGCTCTCCCTGGCGGCCGCGTTGCTCTTCGTGGCTTCGGGCGTGCCGCAGATGCTGGAGGCGAGCGTTGCGGCGAAGACGCTGGAAGGCGCCGGGCAGACCCTCGCCGTCGGACCGGTCGGGTCGTTTGTGGCGATCAAGGAACTGGGCAATAACGGTGGCGGCTATTTCGGCGTCAACTCGGCACACCCGTTTGAGAATCCGAACGGCTTCACCAATTTCCTGCAAATGTTGCTGATGCTGCTCCTGCCGACCGCGCTGCCGTTCGCCTACGGGCAAATGGTCGGGAATCGGAAGCAGGGGCGGGTGCTGTTCGTCTCGATGCTGATGATGTTCGTGCTGCTGCTCGGCGTTGCGCTGACCTCCGAAGCTGCGGGCAATCCGGCGCTGAGCGCTCTGGGCATCGATCAATCGCATGGCAGCATGGAAGGCAAGGAAGTTCGATTTGGCACCGGACTCTCGGCGCTGTATGCAGTGGTCACCACCGCGTCCGAAACGGGCGCGGTCAACACGATGCATGACACGCTGACGCCGGGCGGCGGGATGAGCGCGCTGCTCAACATGCTGTTCAACACGGTGTTTGGCGGTGTTGGCGCCGGGTTCATGAACGTTCTGCTGTATGCGATGATCGCTGTTTTCCTCTCCGGGCTGATGGTGGGAAGAACGCCCGAATTCCTCGGCAAGAAGCTGGAAGGCAAGGAGATGAAACTGATTGCGATCACCTTGCTGATCCAGCCGTTCCTGATCCTCGCGCCGACCGCCTTGGCGCTGGCTACCTCGCTGGGAACGGATGCGATCTCCCAACCGGGCTATCACGGTCTGACACAAGTCCTGTATGAGTACACGTCATCGGCGGCTAACAACGGGTCGGGATATGAAGGGCTGGGCGACGCCACTGTTTTCTGGAACCTCTCTACAGGCATCGTCATGTACCTGGGGCGCTATGTCTCGTGCATCGCGTTGCTGGCGGTCGCCGCTTCCCTCGCGGCCAAGCGGACCGTACCGGAGACGGGCGGCACGTTTCGCACCGACAACATGCTGTTTGCGGGCGTGTGGCTCGGCACGATCCTGATCGTCGGCGCGCTGACCTATTTACCGGCACTGGTCTTAGGGCCGATTGCTGAATCTCTGACGCTATAGGGGGACACGTCCATGAATCGCATATCGATAGAGAGCACATCCAAAGAACACACTTCCAAAGATCGAAAATCAAAAGACCGCACCTCCATGATCAGCGGCGACATCGTCAAGCAGGCGAGCCGCTCCGCTTTGCTGAAATTCGATCCGCGCGTGATGGTGCGCAACCCGATCATGTTTTTAGTCGAAATCGGGATGTTGATCGCCCTAGCTGCGGCCTTCTTTCCGCAGGCGTTCGGGTCGGCTACTGTTGGCAGTTGGTTCAATGCGGCCGTCGCTGTGATCTTGTTCGTGACGATCTGGTTTGCCAATTTTGCGGAAGCGCTGGCCGAAGGGAGAGGCAAAGCGCAGGCAGATTCGCTGAAGCAGACGAAACAAGACATCCCGGCCCGCAAGCTGAAAAGCGACGGCAGCCTGCAGAGCGTATCGTCTGCCACGCTGCGCAAAGGGGACATCGTCGTCGTGGCGGCAGGCGAGATGATCCCCGGTGACGGGGAGGTGGTCGCCGGGCTGGCCTCGGTGGACGAATCGGCGATCACCGGGGAATCGGCAGCGGTGATCAAAGAAGCGGGCGGCGACTTCAGCTCGGTCACCGGCGGCACACGTGTCGTCAGCGATGAGATCCGCATTCGCATCACCAGCGACCCGGGCGAATCGTTTCTCGACCGCATGATCGCGCTGGTGGAAGGGGCAGAGCGGCAGAAGACGCCCAATGAGATCGCATTGAACACGCTGCTCATCTCGCTGACGGTCATCTTTCTGCTTGTCGTGCTCACCTTGCCGTTTTTCACCCGCTATCTCGGTTTTCAACTGGACATCTCCGTGCTGATCGCGTTGCTGGTCTGCCTGATCCCGACCACGATCGGCGGTCTGCTCTCGGCGATCGGCATCGCGGGCATGGACCGCGTGACGCAGTTCAATGTGCTGGCGATGTCGGGCAAAGCGGTGGAAGCTGCCGGCGACATCAACACGATTATCCTCGACAAGACGGGGACGATCACGTTCGGCAATCGCATGGCGAGCGAATTTGTCCCGGTCGGAAACGCGACTGTGGAGACGGTCGCGCAGTGGGCAGCCGTTTCTTCCGTCAAGGACGAGACACCGGAAGGGCGCTCTGTCCTCGACTTGATGGGCAAATGGGGCTGGTCTTATGATCGCTCGCTCGGCGAAGGGGGCGAATGGATCGAATTTCGAGCGGAGACCCGCATGAGCGGCGTCGATCTGCCGGACGGTCGTCAAGTGCGTAAAGGAGCGGTCGACTCCGTGAAAAAATGGGTGTTGTCACAAGGCGGAGCACTGCCGGAAGATCTCGACCGGAGTAGCGACCGCATCGCCAGTGAAGGCGGCACGCCCTTGGCTGTGGCGGTCGATGGCGCGATCTATGGCTTGCTCTATCTGAAAGATACGGTGAAGCCGGGTATGCGCGAACGGTTCCAACACTTGCGCGAGATGGGCATCAAGTCGATCATGTGCACAGGCGACAATCCGTTGACCGCCGCCACAATCGCCCGGGAAGCGGGCGTCGATGATTTTATCGCCGAGAGCAAACCGGAAGAGAAAATGGCGGTCATCCGGCGCGAACAGGCGGAAGGCAAACTGGTGGCGATGACCGGGGACGGCACCAACGACGCGCCCGCGCTTGCGCAAGCGGACGTCGGGCTGGCGATGAATTCCGGCACTGCGGCCGCCAAAGAAGCGGCGAACATGATCGACCTCGACTCCGACCCGACGAAGATCATCGAGGTGGTCGCCATCGGAAAACAGCTCCTGATGACGCGCGGCGCACTGACCACTTTTTCGATCGCCAACGACATTGCGAAATACTTTGCGATCATCCCGGCCATGTTTATGCTGGCGATTCCGCAGATGAAAGCGTTGAACGTGATGGCGCTCGGGTCGCCCGTATCGGCCATCCTCTCCGCGCTGATCTTCAACGCGGTGATCATTCCGCTCTTGATCCCGCTGGCGATGAAAGGTGTGGCCTACAGACCTCTGAGTTCGGCCGCCCTGTTGCGCCGCAATCTGTTGGTCTACGGTCTGGGGGGCGTGATCGTCCCGTTTGCAGGCATCAAAATCATCGACAGCTTACTCAGCTTGTTCGTGTAGGAGGGGTATGAGATGAAAGGGATCACTATCATGTTCCGCTTGAGCTCGGTGCTGATGATCGTGTGCGGCTTGCTGTATCCGTTGTCTGTCACAGGCGTTGCCCAAACGCTGCTACCCGATCAGGCAAAAGGCAGCTTGGTCTACAATGATCAGCAGGAAGTCATCGGATCGAAACTGATCGGACAAACGTTTGCCTCACCGCAGTATTTCCATGGCCGCATCTCCAGCATTGGCTATGATGCAGCCGCTTCCGGTTCGCCCAACTATGCACCGTCCAATCCGGAGCTGATCCGGCGTACGGAAGCAGCGGTGTCTCAATGGAAGGAAGACAATCCTGAGGTGCCTGTTGACCGGCTCCCAGCCGATCTGGTCACCAACTCCGGCTCCGGCCTTGACCCGCATATCAGCCCTGCGGCTGCCTTGGCGCAGGTTCCCCGAGTCAGCCAGCAGACCGGCCTCGATGAAGCGGAACTGAAACGCCTGATCGACGCCAATACCGACCGGCCGCTGTGGGGGATCTTTGGAGAGCCGGGTGTAAATGTCCTCCTGCTCAACCTCGCCGTGAACAAGCAACGGGAATCGTAACATGGCCAACGTTCACAAACGCAAACATCCGGACGAGGTGCTGGAGCAGATCAGACGGGAAGAGCGGGGCCGGCTCAAGCTGTTCATCGGGGCGGCTCCCGGAGCGGGCAAGACGTATACGATGCTGCGGGAAGGGAATGAACTCTTGCAAAAAGGCTGCGATCTTGTCATCGGATTTGTCGAGACGCACGGGCGGGAAGAGACCCGGAAGCAGATCGGAGCCTTGCCGCTGCTGCCGTTGAAAGAGATCGAATACAAAGGGCGCGTGCTGCAGGAGCTGGATCTGCAAGCGATCTTGGACAGACGCCCGCACACGGTGATCGTCGACGAGTTGGCGCATACCAACGTCCCCGGGAGCAAGCATCGCAAGCGCTATGAAGACGTGGAAGAATTGCTGCAGGCGGGCATCCATGTGCTGGCCGCGATGAACATCCAGCATGTCGAAAGCCTGAACGATACGGTGGAACGGCTGACCGGCGTCAAAGTGCGGGAGCGCGTGCCGGACCGGGTCTTGAACCGGGCGCATGAAATCCAGTTGATCGACACGCCGCCTGAACAGCTGCGCGAGCGCATGCGAAACGGGCTGATCTACAGGCCGGACAAAATTGAACAGGCCTTGAAGCACTTCTTTCGCCTTGGCAATTTGAATGTTTTGCGCGAGCTTGCCCTGCGCGAGATCGCCGATGATGTGGAAGAGAGGCTTCAGCATTACCAGCAGGAGCACGGCATCGAAGGCATGACCGGCGCGCATGAAAAGATACTGGTCTGCGTGCAATACCGGCCGAATGCGGAGCGGCTGATTCGAAGGGGCTGGCGGATCGCCAATCGGCTCAAGTGTGATCTGCACATCCTGAATGTTTCCGTGCGGCCGTTGCCGGAATTGGCGGCGCAGGAGCGGAAAAAACTTCAGGTGATGGAACAGCTGGCGCGTGATTTGGGCGCGGTGTTCCACTTTTGCCCGACCGAAGGGAAGAAGCCGGTCGATGTCATGGTTTCCTTTATCAAACGGCATCGCATCACGCAAGTCATTCTCGGGCAATCGGCCCGCACGCGCTGGGAGGAAATCAGCAAAGGGTCGATCATCAACAAGATCATGAAAGACACGCAATTCGTCGATGTGCTCGTCGTGGCGGACGGCGTGGAGAATCGCGATTGAGCACCGGCAGATGAGAAGGGAAGGAAATGATTGACAGATTGCGAAAAATCGTCCAAAGTAAGGGGCAGACTGACGAGAAGGAGGGAGTACGGAGTTGAACGCACTGCGAAACGATGGGAACTACCCCATGATCACGTTACCGGCCGGCCAAGCGGACCTGCGAGACGATCGGATCAAGAAAACGTGGTCGGTCGAACTGGACGCTTTTTTGCTGGCCCCGGTGCCTGTGACCAACGCCTTGTATGCAGCGATCATGCAAAAATCGCTCGGGCCTGAAGCAGATCCGCAGGCGCCGGTGGTCGAAGTCTCATGGCTGGAGGCGATTGCCTTCTGTAATCTGCTGTCTGAGCACGAGGAGTTGCAGAGCTGTTACACAGTCTGTGATGATGGCGAAACTGTCGTCTGGAACAGGGAAGCGAACGGCTACCGTCTCCCTACCGAAGCGGAATGGCAATACGCCTGCAAGGCCGGAACGACCGGATACCGCTACGGCGAACTGGATGACATCGCCTGGTATCGGCAGAACTCGGCGGGCACGGTGCATCCGGTCGGGGAGAAACAACCCAACGCATGGGGACTCTCCGACATGGTTGGAAACGTCTGGGAATGGTGCTGGGACGTCTACGATGAGGAAGTCTACGGCTCTTACCGCATCTTCCGCGGCGGCAGTTGGGCGGAAGAGGAACGAGGCTGCGGTGCGACCTGCCGCCGCCGGAGCCACCCGACGTTTCGCATTGATGATCTCGGCTTTCGTTTGGCAAGATCCTTGTAAATAAACCGATGCGTGGGGCTGCCGGACATCGGACCCCCAACGTAAAGTGAAGGAGCCATGTACATGCAGAAAATCACCCCGTTCCTCTGGTTCGACGGCAACGCAGAAGAGGCGATGAACTATTACACCTCGATCTTCAAAAACTCCAAGATCACTTCCTTGCAGCGTCTCGGCGATGACGAGGCGATCTTCTCCGGGACGTTCGAATTGGAGGGGCAGACGTTTATGGCCCTGAACGGCGGCCCGCACTACCAGTTAACGCCGGCGTTCTCCCTGTACGTGAACTGTGACTCACAGGAAGAAGTGGACGAACTGTGGGAGAAGCTCTCCGCAGGCGGCGAGATCATGAAATGCGGCTGGCTGACCGACAAGTTTGGCGTGTCGTGGCAGATCATCCCCGCCGTGCTCAGCGAGCTGATGCACAGCCCGGACCCGGAGCGGTCGGCACGGGTGATGCAGGCGATGCTGCAGATGGAGAAGCTCGACATTGCCGCTTTGAAGCAAGCGTACGAGACCCCGTAAGAAGCAGCAGAAAGCAGAAAGCGAAAAGTCCCCTATTGAGGGGACTTTTCGCTTTCTTTGGCAAGTGCGTCCAGCATTCTGCTCCACGATCCCTTGGTGCGGTCTGCATAATCGGCCCACTCTGCCGCCAGTTCATGCGTCAGCGTGAGTTCGCAGCCTGTTTCCAGCGGAACGATGTCGATCTGCACGCGGGAGCTGTCGATCGGGTCCGGCGCCACCGCCCACGTGAAGACGAGGCGGCGGGGACGGTCGAGTTCGAGATACCGCCCGATGTGGTCGATCTCCAGATCACCCCGGCGCACGACGAAGGAAAACGTGCCGCCGACGCGGGCGTCCGTCTCGATGCGCAGCACTTCTTCCTCTCGCAGCGCCGGTCCGAACATCCAGCGTCCGATGAGCTCGGGAGTCAGCCACGCATCAAAAATCGTCTCGGGCGCAACCGCGAATCGACGCGTTACGCGCACCGCTACGCCGTGATCGGACGGGCGGTCGGACATTATTCCTTACCTTCAGTGAAGATCTGGAACGGGATGCCGAACTTATCGGTCACATTGCCGTAGAGCGGGGAGAAGAAAGTCTCCTGCATCGGCATGCCGACTTGGCCGCCGTCTGCGAGGCCGTCGAAGTAGCGCTGTGCCGTTTCCGCGCTGTCTGTGGTGATGCAGATCGTCACCTGCGCGCCGACCGCATGCGGCTGGCCCGGGAAGGTGTCGGAGAACATCACTTCCGAGTCGCCGATCTTGATCGTCGCATGCATGATGCGGTCTTTCATTTCAGCCGGCAGCGGATGGTCCGGATCTTCCGGCGAATCGCCGAACGCTTGGCTGAACAGAAGTTGTGCGTCGAGCGCTTTTTGATAAAATTCAATCGCTTCTTTTGTGGTGCCGTCGAGTACGAGGTACGGAATCAATTTCGTAGCCATTTCCAAACATCTCCTCTATTAAAATTTCACTACCTATTATACCCGAATTTCTCTGGAGTAAAAGTGGAGTGGAGGATTAGTTTGTGTAAATTCTCCCAACGAGATAGAATTGGATCATGAACAAACATTTATAAACATTTTAGAGGTAATTGGAGGGAATTGAGTCGTGTTTTGTAACCATTGTGGCGGGGAAATTTCTGAAGGCGACCGATATTGTACTCATTGTGGTCAGCAGGTCAGCACTGCAAATGTAAAATCAGAACAGCTTGATCCTACAGAACTCGTGGTTGCCAAACTACAAAAGCGAAAAGTATGGTGGATGCCGATAGCGGCAACCTTCGTTGCAGTACTTGCGATTGGCGGCATGAATCTCTATGAAAAAAAGGTGAATTCGTCTGTTGCAACTTATCTGCAGAAAGGAGAGGCTCTTGCGCTGGAAGGGAAGTTTCAAGAGGCAATACCTGTCTTCGAACAAGGGCTCTCCTTGCGGCCAAAACATGAGACGATCAAAGCAGATCTTTCGTGGGCGAAGCAAGGCCAGAAGATCGTCGATCAGTTATCGAAAGCAAATGAACAATTGAAGCAGAAGCAGTATGGGAAAGCACAAGCATTGATTGAAGCAGCAACCAAAGACGCAGGCGTGTTCCACGCTCCTTTGGGAGATGTAATTCACAAAAAAGTTACCCACCAAAAAAATGCTCTGACAATAGCACAGGTTAAACACGAGATGGCAAACAAAAAAACGATTGAAGAAGTAGCACCACTTCTTTTGAAACTGGAACCTATTGAGAGTCCGGAAGCCAAAGAGGCTGCATCGGAAGTTCAAACAAAGCTTGTGGAAATTACACTAGCACAGGCGCATGATTATCTGAAAAATAAGCAATTTTCATCCGCTCTATCAACCGTTGACCAAGCGTTATCCTATGTCGCAGAGAACAGTAAGTTGCTTGCTTACAAAAAGGACATTGCAAAGCAGCAAGTAGAGTTTGAACAGCAGCAGCAAACTCGAATTGAACAAGCAATGCTTGCTGCAGCGAAAGAGGATGAGAAGAATCGAACCAACGCTGTGGAAGTGTTGACAACGAACGGTTCGTTGTCAGAGTGGGGGGGATTCACCGTCAAGGGTGAAGTGAGAAACATTGCGACACGGAATATTTCCATGATTGAAGTTTACTATTCGGTTTATGACATATCGGGGCAAGAAATGGATCAAGGCAGCACTTTTGTCTACCCCTATTATTTAGAACCTGGGGAAACTGGTATGTTTGAAAGTACAGTCTATGGCAATGAGGATGGCAAGTCGTTTAAAATCACAAATATTACCTGGTATTTGGAGTAAGGGGATCCGTATGAATCAAACAGGAGCATTCTTCTCGAGAAATTGGTGGTTGATCCTGCTAACCGTCTTCATTTTGATGATTGGCGGTGTTGGCTCATGGTATGTGCACTTCTTTTATAGCAATCAGACGATTGTGGCTGCTTCCCAGTTGGGAAACATTGAGCAAACTGCAAGTACGCAGCAAGTCCAGGATAAAGACTTAAAGAGCGTTATTTTTGAAAATCAAAAACTGGTCGTGCTGCTGCAAGTAAAATCGGAATACGGCGACTCACTGGGATCAGGATTTCTCTATAATGACCAAGGCGACATCATCACCAACGCTCACGTGGTGGAAGGAGCGACAGAGGTAACGGTCAAAATGGCGGACTCGACCATATATAAAGGGAGCGTCATTGGAATTAGTCAAGACATCGATGTTGCCTTGGTCAGAGTGCCTGACTTGGTAGGCAAAGCACCGATGGTGCTCGCTCGTGAAGGCAAAAGCGAGATCGGTGACGAGGTAATCGCGTTTGGCAGCCCTTTGGGTCTTGAGAACACCGTAACGACAGGTATTATTTCTGGGATTGACCGTGATTTTGATCTAGAACCCTATCGCTACAAAGGAGTCTATCAAATTTCTGCGCCAATTGCTCCAGGAAACAGTGGTGGTCCTTTAGTTGACAAAAAAACGGGAGCGGTAATCGGCATAAATTCGGCAGGAACTAATCAAGGGAACATCGGATTTAGCATTCCGATCACTGAAGTGTTGCCCATCGTGGAAAATTGGACAAAACATCCGACCACGGCAGTCGCAGTTGCCACACATTCCGACTCCGCCGCTTTAGTCTCCGATCTCATCAGGGACGATGGCACGTTCCGAGCAACAGCTCAGTATCTCGTTGGATATTTTTATGATAGCCTCAATTCGCAAGATTTTGTTGGCGCGTATGCGTTGTTAGGCAGTGAATGGCAAGGACAGATGGCATATGAAACGTTTCGCAATGGCTATCTTTATACCTCTTGGGTTAAAGTGAACGATATGACCTCTTCGATGAGCGGGGATGATCAAGTACGTGTGACCGCTATCATCCAAGCGGAAGAGCGCACGGAAAAAAATGAAACGAAGTTCAGCCAGTATCAGGTGATCTATCAGATCGGGTTTGAAAACAACAAATTGAAAATACTTAAAGGAAGTGCGGAGAAGATCTAGCAACTTCCAATTGCAGGTTGTGCTTTCTTTTCAGTTCATCTCATGGGGAAAAGTCGAGCTGGTGAACTCCAAACTGGACGCAGCGGGCAATCGGCTCGGCTCAGGGAAGTTTTTTTGGCGAACGATCACTACTTCGCTTTCAATCAGGCAAGTACCGACCCACTACGCTATGATGAAGGAACCATCAAGCACGACCGCTCCTGTGGCATTAGGCATAGGTCGCATATGGCGCTGTAATTATGCCTTGGAGATACTACTTATGTTGTGACAAAGTGCACAATCTCGAATGCAGGACGCAAGCTCACCAACCCCAAGCCGGAGGGGATGCATTCGATCCAGACCACCGAATTAATTGGCAATGTGACGAGTCATTAGCACTGCTTTGGCGACGCAAGCGGCCTCAAATGGTCGCTGTACGCCAAATAGTTAACAGGCATCCCGACAACCTGATCAAAGCAAAAAGGATAGAGCCATGGGGCACTATCCTTTTTTCGATCTAGAAATGGTCGTAGTCGTTTCCATCCGTCATGTCTTTTAGACTCGCTGCGTTATTCTGTAGAGATGGCAGAATGCGGACAACTGCCCTTCGTTCATCTTCTAGGTGTGCAGAATGTCGCTGTTGGCGTGTCAATGCGTAAAACTACTAAAAGTCAACCGGGGAAAATCAGCGCAAGATTTTGGAAGAGGCCATAAAATGAAATGGATGCAGCAGCAGAGAACACTTCGCTGTATAAACATCCCGAATTATAATGAATTTACCAATTTTTGGCAAGCAGGTTTTACACAGGTGAATGTCGTAGAAGGTCTGTAGCGGAAATGGAATCGGGAAAGCGGGTGGAAGTGTGGAGATTTATGTGCCGGAAAAGTTTGAGACGAAGCGGCTGTTGATCCGGGCGCCGAAAGATGCGGATGCACAACCGTTGTTCGATGCGATCTGCGAGAGCTATGAGCATTTGAAACCCTGGATGCCGTGGGCGCAGCAGAAGCCGATCTTGGCGGAGACGCAGGCGAACATTCGCAAGGCGCGGCAGCAGTTTTTCGACCGGGAGGATCTGCGCCTGCATCTGTTCGACAAGGAGACGGGGGAACTGGTCGGCTGCAGCGGGCTGCACCGTTTGGATTGGAAGCTGCGCAAATTTGAAATCGGGTACTGGATTCGCGCCTCCCGCGCCGGGCAAGGGCTGATGACAGAAGCGGTGGCCGGGATCACGGAGTTCGCCATCAAGAAGCTGGATGCGAACCGCATCGAGATCCGCACGCACCCGGAGAATCTCAGGAGCATCAAAGTCGCCGAACGCCTCGGCTTCACGCTGGAAGGTGTGTTGCGCAAAGACCGCTTCGACATGCAAGGCGTCCTGCGCGACACGATGGTGTTTGCGAAAGTGCGCGGCGTGGAATTTTGAAGAAAAGGTTGCCTGTCAAGGGCAACCTTTTCGCTGTGTCGCCTTATTTTTTTAAGCGGCGCTTCGTGAGGCGCAGTATGAACAGGCTGCCGCAGAGGGCAAGAACGGCGGTGTCGGCCAGCACATAGGCGGTTGGCGCGGGGTGCTTCATCACATACAGCGGTGTTGCGCCGCCGCCCGTCGCGGATGGGTCCCGGTGCGGGAAGAGGACTTGCTTGCCGTCGACGGTGCCGAGCAGATGGCGGTTGTTCTTGTCTTTGACCAGCACGGCAGCGGCGTTTGGCGCCATGCGCTGGAAGGCAGTGATGGTGTACTGAAACGTCTCGGCGTGACCGCCGGCAGCGATGATTTTGAGGCTGCCGTCCAGATCGCTCACGGTGAGAAACGTGCGGGGCTTACCGTCCGCTTCGATGACAAATTCCCAGCTCGGCTCCTCCCTCAATTCTTCGCCTTGCCAGTAATGAACCTGCATGCCCAGCCCGAGCGTGGCACGGTCGATTTCGGCAGCATCCCGAAATCCCCAGGCGACCGGGTCTTCGTAAAAATTCTGTTTGACCTGCGGCAACTGGGCGGCTGCAAAGTCGATGACGTTTTGCGGCGCGTCAGACTTGATCGTGGCTTCGGCCGGGACTGCGAGGGTCAGGCAGAAGGCAAAGGACGCGAGCAGCAGAAAAAATACCTTTTTCATGAGCATCACTCCGTATCTTGTAATGAAAGGAAGAGTGCGTGTGTTCCGGTTTGGATTGTCCGGGTGGAAACATCATGCGGCTGTGGTCGGCGGGGACAAGCTGAGCGAGTATGCGGTGCATTTTCCGATCGTGGAATCGGAAAGCTCGTTTTATGCCGTCCAGCCCCGGCGCAATTATGAAAAATGGGTCCGGGAGACGCCGCCCGACTTTGGTTTTGTGATCAAGGCGTATCAAGGCATGACCGGGCATCTGCGCGGGAACAACCCGTTCGAGAACGCGTCTGCCATGTTTGACGCATTTCTCGGCTCGCTGGTTCCGGTGATCGAAGCGAACCGTTTGAAGATGGTGCTGTTTCAATACCCGCCGTGGTTCGAATGCAACCGGCGGAATGTGGATGCGCTGCGCTATACGAAGGAAAAGATGGGCCGCCTGCCGGTGGCCTTGGAGTTTCGCCACCAGAGCTGGTTCCTGCCGGGGATGCGCGACAAGACGCTGCAGTTTATGGAACGGGAAGGGTGGATTCACTCGATCTGCGACGAACCGCAGGCCGGGAGCGGCTCGGTGCCGACGGTGCTGCACGCCACCCATCCCGAACTGACGCTGGTGCGTTTTCACGGGCGCAATGCGAGCGGCTGGTCGGGGCAGGGCAAGGAGGACGAGTCGTGGCGCGATGTGCGCTATCTCTACCGCTACAGCACGGAGGAGCTGCTGGAGTGGAAAGAACGCCTGCTGGAACTGCAGAAGTCGACCCAAGAGATCTGCGTGATCTTTAACAACAACTCAGGCAAGGATGCGGCTCCCAACGCCAAGGAACTGATGCGGCTGCTGGGCGTGGAATATCGCGGGGAGGCGCCGGGGCAGATCAATCTGTTTGAATGAGTTTATGCGTTGTTTGAACATTCCTCTCTAGTCATCGTTTGCTAATTTTAGTACAATTTGACTACAAATAAATGCGAGAGAGGGAATGGTATGAAGCGGCTGTTTCGGGCGATGCTAGCGGTCGCGTTGGCAGCAACGATCGCCTTGCCGTCGGTGGGCATGCCTGCTGAGGCGGCGAAGCCGATCTCCGTGCTGATCGACGGGGTGAGGCAAACGTATGACCCGGCTCCGGTCGTCGTCAAGGGACGCACGCTGGTGCCGATGCGGCCGATCTTTGAGCAGCTCGGCATGATCATCGAGTGGGATGATAAGACGCGCACCGTGCGCGGCTATACGATGAGCGACGACCTGAAGCTGACGATCGATTCGAAGTGGGCATTTCTGAACGATCGGGCGATCGCGCTGGATGTGCCGGCCCAGTTGGTCAAAGGCCGGACGATGGTGGCGATCCGCTTTGTCGGCGAAGCGCTCGGGGCGCAGGTGTCGTGGAATGAAGCGACGTCGACGGTGACGATCAAAAGCGCGCATTCGATGGCCGAGGGCGGCTATATGCGCGACTTGATGAAGACGGACGATTTCTGGACCCGCTACGGGGAGCTGGAGTTCAACCTGCGTGAGGCGCACGCGATGTACAGCGATTGGGCCGTAGATCAGTCCACGCCGGGCACGCCCGACTATGTGCCGTCAGGCGTGATCCGCCAGCGGCTCTTGGACAAATTTCAGGAAGCGGATGCCGAGTACAGCTATTTCAAAGCGCTGGAAGCGTATGATCAGGACTTGCAATTCCTGCTGGAGCGCTACGACCAAGTGCTCAACGTGTTTTTATTTGCCGTCGGGAATGACAGCACGGAGACGAGAGGCATGTTGTTCAGAGCATACGGCGAACTGTCCGACCTGATGGCGGCGATGTATCAGCGCCGCTACCCTGCGGGTGACGGTGGCAGTTATGGCTGCGACTCGCCGTTCTGTTGGTACTACGGATCGGGTGGCAACGGAGGCGGTGCCGGGAACTACGACCCGTACGATCCATTTATTTGAGTTTCACGAGAAGGAGGCAATCATCTTGAGTTTTGAATTGGAAACGGTCAAAGCAGAGCAAAAAGAAGCGCTGCTGAACATGTCCGAATTCTACATCTATCATTTTTCCGAGCTGAAAGACATCGACCTCAAGGAAAATGGGCGCTGGGATTTCATGCCGGTGCTGGACTTCGTTGACGCCGAAGCGGAAGGGCGCTATGCGTATTTCGTCCGCGTGGAAGGCAAGCTGGCCGGGTTCGTGCTGCTCGACAAGATCGAAGACGAAGGAGCTCCGGCGATGCGCATCGAGGAGTTTTTCATCATGGCTAAATACCGCCGCAACGGGCTCGGACAGGCGGTTGCGAACCAGGTGTTCAGCCAGTTCCCCGGTCGCTGGGTCGTCTATGAATTCCACAAAAACACATCGGCGATCGCTTTCTGGCGCCGCGTGATCAGCGAATACACCAACGGCAACTACGCAGAAACGCCGGTCGATGAACCGAACGGATACGTCGGCTTCATCCAGCGCTTCACGGCCTGACAACAAAACGACCCGGGCAACGGGTCGTTTTCGTTTACTTCCTTTTGTATTTGGCGCGGAACTCGTCTTCGAGGATCGACATGATGATCACGTCCACCCATTTGTGGTCGTAATACCAGGCGTCGCGCATCACGCCTTCCCGCTTGAAGCCGACTTTTTCGTAGGTATGGATCGCCCGCTCGTTGTAGGAGTAGACGTGCAGTTCGATGCGGTGCAGGTTGCGGATGCCAAATCCATAGTCGAGCATCAGGATCAGCGCTTCCGTGCCGTAGCCTTTGGAGTAGTTCTCCGGCTCGAACACGGCGAGGCGCAGACTGCCGCTGCGGTTGTTGCTGTCCATGCTGTTCAGCGAGATGTCGCCGACCGGCTCGTTCGTTTCCTGCGAGCAGATCAGCAGATCGACGCGGTTGGTGGCAGCAGCGAAGCGATCCAGTGCATCTGCGATCTGCTTGTCGGTGAACATCTCTTGGGTGCCGGTATAGTAGCGTCCCGTCGGCTCATAGAAGGAGCGGTAGAAGATGTCGGCATCTTCTGCGGTAAAGGGGCGCAGGTAGACTTTTTGGCCTTGCAGGAATTTTACGGGTTTCATGTGGAAGTCTCCTTTTGCATTGTTTTCCAGTAACAGTAAACGGGTTGCAAGACTCTGTCAAGTCTAAAAAAGGAAGTGATGAGCAATGGAAATCATTCGCGCGGTCGGAGCAGATTTTGAGTTCGTCAATGAACATGGGGCCCATTCGCTGCACGAAGGCACCAGAGGCACGTTTCAAACGCAGGGCAATGAGCAGCGGGTACAGGAACTGCTGAACGCGCTGTGGGAGCGGGGCGCGTATCCGCTGGTCGCCAAAGAAGCGGAGCAGGTGCTGGGCTGGATCACGATCGGCACCGCCAAAGACCCTTTTTCCGGCGACGAGGTCGGGTTCCTCTATGAGCTCTACGTGCTCGGGGAACACCGCGGGCGCGGGCTGGGGCGCCAACTGATGGAGCGCGGCATCCAAGAGCTGCGCGAACAGGGCTATCAGGAGATCCGACTGAACGTATTTTCCGGCAACCCGGCGCAAAAACTATACGAAGCGCTGGGCTTCCGAACTCGCAATCTGCAGATGGAATTAAAATAGCTTCTCTCAACAAGAGAGAAGTTTTTTTCTTGCCAAAAGTTGTACAAAACATATACAATTATTTTGGATAGGAGGTTTCGGTATGCTGAACTGGTGGGTTAAACGTACAAAACCTATACAACAAACCAAACAAACTGAGCAAGCAGAATCTCCTCTGCAAGGGACTTTGGAAACGGTCGCCCAGATCACGCGCCACGTGGAGACGGCGGTCAGCGCGATCGAGATGGCAGGCGAAGAGATCTCCACTCAGGCGCATGCCAACGCCCACGGGGCGGAGCTGATCTCCGGCCAGATCCAGGATGCGGTCGCCGAGGTTGACCGCGCTTCGGCGCAGTCGCAGGTGGTCCGCGAGCAGCTCGGCACCGTGCAGTCGTCCGTCCTGCGCCGCGAAGAGCAGGCGCAAGGCATCGTACAGCGCATTGAAGCAGGTACGGCACGCATCCGTGAGCTGATGGAAGAGATGCAGAAGATCGACGTGCTCGCTCGCGAATCGGAACTGGGGGTACAGGCGTTTCGAGAGCAATTGCACAATATCCATTCGTTCTCGGCGACGATCCAAGACATCGCCAACCAGACCCAACTGCTCTCGTTGAACGCCACGATCGAAGCGGCGCATGCGGGTGAGGCCGGTCGAACGTTTGGCATCGTGGCACAATCGGTCCGCGATCTGTCGATGCAGGCGCAGGAGAGCGTCAAACAGACGGCCGAACTGCTCAGCCGGATACTTGAAGGTTCACAGCTGCTGATGCGCCAGTTTTCGGAACAGCGCCGCGAGATCGAAAAAAGCGCCGAATCTTCTGCGGTGATCGCCGAGATCATCCAAGGCATCGCCGAGAGCGCCCGCGATCTGACGGCGGAAGACCGCAAGATCCACAAGACGGCCGACGAAGTCGAACAGGAGTATGAACGGCTGTTGGCCAGCGTCCAGAAGCTGAGGGCGTTGTCGCAGGAGATCGAAGGACAGGTCCAAAACAGCCGCATGACATCAGAGATGCAGTTGATGTCGATCCTGGAGCTGGAAAGCTCGCTCGACGTGCTGCGCAATGTGTCGGGAACACTGGGCGAGCGTTTAACCGAGGCCGGTCTCGACCCGAAACAGACGCAGTGGGTTCGTCCGTTCCAAGCATTCTGATCCTAAAGGGTTCGTATCGGAATCGAACAAACAGATGAGCAATGGGGGAGATCAAAGGTGAAAGAGTTGTCGCTGTTCGAAGAGCTGTTTCAAACGGTAGAGGGCAAGACGGAGAAGTTGAGCGGAATGCTGTCCCGCGCGGCGCTGGACGTGCCGTCACTAAAATACGAAACGCGGGTGCCGCAGTTGGAGTACATGTGCCTGATCATGGAGAACATGGTGTTGACCAAAAAGCCGCGTGCCCGCATCTATGCCGGGTTTCAAAAATTGTCCCGGGCGGTGGACCCGGTGCTGGAGCGCTTTTTCCAGATGGCGGAGTTCTGTGAAGGGGTCACGATCTTTGGAGAGCAGGACAAAGCGCTGCCGAAACACGATGGCGTGGCGTACGTCGCGCTTCCGCCCGGCCACAAGCTGACCCGCGAATGGTTCCTCGTCGTGCAGGCACCCACGATGAAACAGATGATGGTCGCGTATGACATGGACGGTTTCGGCAAGCTGGAAGTGGAAGAAAACCGCAGTTTCAAAGGGGTCAAAAGCATTCACCCCGCCGTGGTCGACCGTGCGGCGCTGCTGCTCGAAGAGCTGGTGAAAAGCAGCTCCCTGAAGGTGTGAGAGGCAGATGGCGATGTTGAATCGAACGCATACCCCGGAGCTGAAACGGACTGCCGCACCGCCCGTTACCTTCCGGCAAGGCGGTGTCTGGCTGGTCGCGCTGGGCGCGGCGCTGTGGGGTCTGGATTCGCTGCTGCGCGTTCCTTTGATGGGGGCGTTTACCTCGACGGAGATCGTGCTGATCGAGCATCTGCTGCTGCTGCTATTCGCCGTGCCTGCGGTCTGGATCGGCCGCCGACAGTTCCAAAGCTTGTCGCTCCGGCATTTTGGCGCGATCCTGTTCCTCTCTTGGGGCGGGTCGGGACTGGCGACCGTCCTGTTCACGATGGGCTTTCAGTACGGGCATCCGAGCGTCGTGCTGCTGCTGCAGAAATTGCAACCGCTGTTTGTAGTTCTGGCGGCGAAGTTGCTGTTGAACGAACGGCTGCCCCGCGGCTTCAGCCTGTACCTGCTGGTCGCGCTTGGCGGCACCTATCTGCTGACGTTCGGTCTGCAGGCTCCGTTTCTCGGCGCGACGGGCGGACAGCTGACCGGGTCGCTTTTGTCGATCGGGGCGGCGGTGCTCTGGGGCGGCTCAACGGTGATGGGCCGCTACCTGCTGACGCGCACCAATATGAGCTTCGAAACGCTGACCGGGGCGCGCTTTCTGTTCGCCGTGCCGCTCTTGTTCGGACTGGCGGTGCTGTCGGGAAGCAGCCTTTCCGCCATGGGCGGTGAAGCGCTAAAGGCAGTGCATCTGAGCATGTTTCTGCTGCTCGCCCTGCTGCCGGGACTGCTCGGCATCCTGTTCTACTACCGCGGACTGTCCAGCACGCCGGCGTCCTCTGCGACGCTGGCCGAGCTGGCCTTTCCTGCGACGGGCGTCCTGCTGAACTGGCTGTTCCTTGACAAAGGACTGACAGTGACGCAGGCGGTCGGCTTTGCGTTGATCTGGTGGGTGGTGTATCAATTAAGCGTTCGCCGGTAAGGCGATGCGAAACAGCGTGCCGCCATGGTTGATGATGATGCGCTTGCAGACGGCTAGCCCGTGGCCCGTGCCGGTCGCTTTCGTGGTGAAAAACGGGTCGAACAGCTTGCGCAGCGTCTGCTCCTTCATGCCTTTGCCGTTATCGCGATTCTCGATGACGGCTTTTTCTTGTTCCGTACGCAAGGTGACGCAGAGCCGGCCCTTGCCCGCCTTGAGGCTCTCTGCATTTGGGTTTCATTTTCACATTCTCCCAATTGTTTAGAATTACCTATTGTCTTATCATGTTAAAGTGGAGGCGAGACGATGTTTGAAACGAAGGGACTTAATCACATCACGATCTTTGTAGAAAATTTTGATCGTACACTATATTTTTACAAAGAGATTTTACGGATGAGGGTCGTGCATCAGGGCGGTCATTACGCGTATTTGGAAAGCGGAGCGACGTGGATCTGCCTCTCCGGAGAGGAGATCGGACAGGCACGTCCTTCGCGACTGGAGCAGTTGCATTTGGCGCTGACGGTGGACGATGCCGATTTTGAACAAGCGGTGCAGCACTTGCGCGACCACAACGTGCCGATCGTGCGCGGGCCGGTCGCGCGCGGCGTGGGCAAAACGGTGAACTTCCTCGACCCGGACGGCGTGGAGTGGGAGTTTCACACCTCCAATCTGGCGGAGCGGATGCGAGTGATCGCCGAGATGGAGCGGTCGAAAGCATGAGCACATTCGACCGTTACGCCTTTGCCGATTACAGCGGCAGTTCTTCGCTGCGCCTGCAGAAAAAACACATCGTGCTCGCCGTGTCGGGTGCAGAGCCGGAGCATTTTACCCGCGAAGAGCTCTATCTGCGCGTCTGTGATCTGCTGGCCGAGGCGACCGCCGCCGGGGAGCGCGTCGTGCTCGGCTTCGACCACTCCTACAGCTTTCCGCAGGGCTTTTTTGAAAAGGTGACCGGGTCGTCTCCAGTGAGCTGGGACGAGGTGACCGCGCTGCTCACCGGAGCGGAAGCGGACGGGCGAGGCTGGGCGGCGCGGATCAACGGGCTGTTTCAAACCCGGCACGGCGTGGCGGTAGGCGGTCCGTTTTGGGGGCCGAACTTCCAGCTGCAGAGCAAACGCCCGCCGTTTCCGTACGCGGCGCTCGGGATGAGCGAACGGCGGCTCGTCGAAGAGCGCTGCCGCAAGATGAAGCCGATCTATCAGGTGGGCGGGGCCGGCTCGGTCGGGCTGCAGGCGATCTGCGGGATCGCTTATCTGACGCGCCTGCGCCGCTTTTGCCGCGAGCAGGGCATCCCGCTGTTCGCCTGGCCGTTCGACGGCTGGGTGCTGCCGGAGACGGGGCATGTGCTGGTCGAAATGTATCCGACCCTGTTCAACCATGGCGAGCGCGGCGATACGGAAGACGCCCTGGCCTGCACTCGCTGGCTGCAGCGTGAGGATGAGGCGGGGAGGCTGGGCGGCTATTTTGATCCCCGGCTCACCGGGGAAGAGCGGCGGCGTGCAGAACTCGAAGGCTGGGTGCTCGGGGTGGACGTTGCCACAAAGTGACCACCGATGTCAACTAGCCGCAAGTAGTATCTTTTCTATACCTTTGTCTACTACCGCTCGTCCGGCTCCTGCAGTACGATAAAGACAGGACAACGTCCGTGAGATAAGCCGTCCCCGAGGCGCCCGCCACTTGTGCCGGCGGGCAACTGCGCAGCCAAAGGCGACGGCATAACCCGAGAAAAAACCGCATCCCGAAAGGGGTGCGGTTTTTCGTTAAATAACGACCAGCTTTTCTTTGACGGCGTACATGATCGCCTGGGAACGGCTTTTGACGCCGAGTTTGCGGTAGATGTTCGAGATGTGCAGCTTGACGGTGGTCTCGGAGATGAACAGCTGCTCGGCGATCTCTTTGTTGGACAGCCCTTTGACCAGCGTGATCAGCACTTCGTGCTCGCGCGGGGAGAGCTTTTCTCCGTCCGGCTTGTCCTTCTCGCGGTAGGAGGCGAGCAGCTTGCGCGTCTGGTCGGGGTGCAGCACCGAACCGCCTTGCATCACCGTGCGGATCGCGTCGATCACCTCGGAGATCGGCGAGTCTTTGAGCAGATACCCGCAGGCGCCCGCCTGCATCGTTCGGAACAGATATTCATCCTGATTGAACATCGTCAAGATCAGGATGCGCAAGTTCGGGTCGTTGGCGGTCAGGCGCTCCACCGCTTCCACGCCGCCCAGGCACGGCATGTTGATGTCCATGATCACCACGTCCGGCTGCAGCCGTTCGACCAGTTCGATCGCCTGCTTGCCGTCGGCAGCTTCTCCCACCACTTCCAAATCATCTTCTGAGTTGAGCAGGTTGCGCAGACCATCGCGCAAAATCGTATGATCATCGCAAAGCACCACGCGTACCGTCATCCGTTCCATCCTCCTTCAGCGGGATCTCCAGCACTATCTCCGTTCCTTTGCCGGGCGCAGTGTGATATTCCAGCGTGCCGCCCGCCTGATCGGCGAGCAGGTGCAAGTTCTCGATGCCAAATGAATGGCGGTTGACCGCTTCCAGCATCGCTCGTCCAAAATGAAACCCCTTCCCATTATCCCGTACCGTCAGCTGCAGGCAATCCTCATCGACGAGCAGTTTGACCTGCAGCCGGGTCGCAGCCGCATGCTTGAGCGCGTTTTGCACGCTTTCCGCAAACACCTGATAGACGACGCTCATCACGTCGGGTGCCAGCTGCAGCAATTGCTCCGGCGCGTCGAATTCGAACGGCAGCCCGTGCGCTTTTTCCATCTCATCCAGATGGACCTTCATCGCCAGCCGCAGCCCGGCGTGCGTGTAGGGGGCGGGGCGCAGCGAGAAGATCGAGTTGCGCAGGGTCGTCGCCGTCTGGCGGAGCATGTCCTGCAATTTGCGCATCTGTTCATTCGCCGCTTCGTCGGCCGCGCCGCGCCGCAGCATCTCCAGTTGAAAGACGGCCGAGGCGAGATCTTGGGCGATCCCGTCGTGAATCTCGCGGGCCAGCCGGTTGCGCTCCTCGACGAGCAGGCGCTTCTCCCGCTCCACGATGTACAGGGCATTTTTCATCGCGACGGCGGCGTGCGACGCGAAGATCTCCATCAGTTGCAGCTCGGCGGCGAGAAACGAATGCGGCTCGTTGCGCCCGAGCGAGATGACGCCTGCCACCTTGTCTGCGATGATGATCGGCACGACGAGCAGCGTGCGAGTGCCATACTGCGTTTCGCCAGGCCAGAAGCGAGTGTCGCGCTCCACGTCATGCACCAGTTCGGCCTTGCCGCTCGAAGCGACCGCCCAGGCGATCGAGATGCCTTTGGGCAGTTTTTGCGGACTTTGGTCGCTCGAGCAGGTGCAGACTTTGCTGCGCAGTTCGCCGTCCTCCAGCAGATAGAGCACGCCGCAGTGCCCGCCGACCAGATCGGCAGCCCGGTCGATCACCTGCTCCAGCACGGTGGGCAGGCTGTGCTGTTGGGAGATCGTGCGCGAAACTTCAAACAAAGTGACGAGCCCCTGCTTGGCGCGGTTGAGGTTGTTGAACAGGTAGAGCAGGAAACAGGCCGCGGCCAGCGGCAGGAAATAAAAGAGAAAGCCAAGCATCCCGAGGTTGGTGACCGGCATTTTGATGCCGAGATACATCATCAGCCCCGTATAGAGAAAGCTGACCACCAGATCGAGCAGGACCAGCTTGAGGATCAGCGGGCGGAACGGTTGCTGCAAGGCCCGGAAATCGGTGTTCCACACGAAGACCGCAAACGACAAGAAGAGAAACACCACGAGCATGAGGGTCATCCGCACTTCTTCAAAGAGCAGTTCCGCAGGTTCGCCCGGGAGCAATGGCCAGAGCAGATTGACCGTCATGCCGGCGCCAAGGATGGCTGCCACGCGTCCGAACACCGAGGTCAGCCGCGCCTTCCACGGGCGGCGCCGCAGCGTGTTGACGACGAGCAGAATGGCGGCCGAGCACAAGGCGGTCGCTTCGAAACCGGTGTTCAAGACCATCGCGTAGAGCAGCGGAAACGAAAACGTGATGTTCAACCGCTTGATACGGAATGGAAGTGCTTCAATGATGAACAGGAACAGATTGAATATGATTAAATAGTCCGGATGCGAAAAATCGGCTCGGGTCCATGCGTAGATGGTTCCGATCGAGCCTAGAATACAAATGGCAGGAAACTGTTTGTTGAGCAATTTATGCAAATCTACATCGGTCCTCCATTCAAGAATGTGAGCGAATGTAAGCAAAGCCTAGATTACTTCAAGGTGAGATGAAAAATACCTCTTTATAAGATTCGCACAAAAAAACCTTCCTGCGCTGGTCGGAAGGCTCGAAAATCGTGCATCTGACAATTATTTAATAAAAGGCGGCGCAGCGCCCGACAACAGGTCTTCAATGTAATGAAGCTGTGTCGGGTTAAAGTCGGTCGGCAACTCGTCGAGCGCAAAAAAACGCACTTCATGCGACTCGTGATCGTTGACGCGCGGCTCGCCCTGATACTCGCGGCAGGTGAAGGCGATCTTGACGGCCATCAGCTCGTGGCCGTTGGGCAAGGTCACTTCGCGCTCCTTGCCGGAGTAGATGCCGAAGAAGTCCAGTCGGCCTAAGCTGAGCCCGGTTTCTTCATAGACTTCGCGGCGGGCCGTCTGCTCGACCTGTTCGCCGAGCTCCATGAAGCCGCTGGGGATGCCCCACTTGCCGTTGTCGGTGCGGCGGTGTAAAAGCAGGCGGTCCTCGGCGTCCAAGACGAGCACGCCGCAGCCGACCAGAATGACTTTTGTATTACCGACCAGCTTGCGCAGGTCTTCAATGTAGTTTGCCATGTGTCACCTCATTTTTGTATACTTTGTAATGATAAGCCGAGTACATAAACAGGACAAGAGGTGTTTTCGATGACGCAACAGCAAATGACTGCGCAAGAAGCGATGCGTGCCCGTCATTCGGTACGCAAATACGAGCCGACCATGCCGCAGGAGGACCTGAAACAAATCCTCGAACTGGCTGCGACCGCTCCGTCGGCGTGGAACCTGCAGCACTGGCGTTTCCTCGTTGTGACCAACCAAGAGAACAAGCAGAAGTTGCTGCCGATCGCGTACAACCAGCAGCAAGTGGTGGACGCTCCGGCGGTGATCATCATCCTGGCCGACAAAGAAGCGGACAAGGCTGCCGACATGATCTTCAACCAAGCGGTGGAAGCGGGCACGATGACCCGCGACATCGCCGACATGATGGTCGGCCAGATCAAGCCGGCTTACGCGAACAACCCGCCGCAGTTCGGCCACGATTCGGCGCTGATCAACTCGTCCTTCGCGGCGATGCAGCTGATGCTGGCGGCGACCGCTCTCGGCTACGCGACCTGCCCGATGGCCGGCTTCAACCGCGACCAGCTGATCGCCGAGCTGAACATCCCGTCCCGCTTCTTCCCGACGATGATGATCACCTTGGGCAAAGGCACCGAACAGGGCCACGCTTCCGTGCGCCTGCCGCTGTCGGAGCTGGTGATCTCCGAGCGTTTTGAGCAATAGCAGACAGACGAAACGACCCGCGTTCCGGCCGGGTCGTTTTTTGTTGCGCCGAGACTTCGCGATCTGCTCTCATTTTACCCTACAGCCGCGTTATAATGGTGGATAAAACATGACAAAAGGAGACAGATCATGGAGACCACCCGCACCCACCTCTTGAAAGACGGACGCACCCTCACCATCCGCGAAGCAGCGCCGGCAGACGCCGCTATGCTCGTCGCCTATATGCAGCAGGTCGCCTGCGAAAGCCCGTTCCTCGGCTTCGGCCCCGGCGAGTTCACCACCACGCCGGAACAGGAGGTAGGGATCATCGAAGACCACTTCCAAACGGACAACAAAATTTTTCTGATCGGCCTGATCGACGGCGAGATCGCATCGGTGACCAACTTCGTCGGCGGACAGCGCCAGCGCTCCCGCCATGTCGGCGAGTTCGGCATCACGGTGCGCGAAAGCTTCTGGGGCCTCGGCATCGCCACACACATGCTGACCCTGCTGATCGACTGGGCGAAAGCGACCGGGATCGTCCGCAAGATCAACCTGTTGACGCGGGAAGACAACCACGCGGCGATCCATCTCTACAAAAAGCTCGGCTTCGTGCAGGAAGGCGTTCATCGCAAGGCGTCGTACCTCGAGGGGACATTTTACGACGCGATTTTCATGGGAATCGACATCGACTAAACATACTGGTGCCAGGCTCCTCATAAGGTTGAGAGGGGGACATTCCCCTACATACCCGACTGAGGAGGCGCATCAATGGAAATCACCGCATTTCAGCTCAATCCGCGCACAACGGATTTTGTCAAATCGAAGACGATCAAAAAACTGTTCATCGGCGGCCAATTTGTAGAAGCTGCCAGCGGCAAGACCTTCCCGACGTACAACCCGGCCACAGGTGAAATTTTGGCCTATATTTCGGAAGGGGATCAGGAAGACATCAACCGCGCGGTCGCAGCCGCCCGCGACGCATTTGAAGACGGCCCGTGGACGCGGATGCAGCCGCAGGAGCGAGCCCGCCTCATCTATACGCTGGCCGACCTGATCGAGCGCGACGCCGAGATCTTTGCCGAGATCGAAACGCTCGACAACGGCAAGCCGATCCGGGAAGCCAAGCACGTGGATGTGCCGCTTACCGTCGAGCATTTCCGCTATTATGCAGGCTGGGCGACCAAGATCTCAGGTGACGTGATTCCGGTCAACGTGCCGAACATGCACAACTATGTGCGCCGCGAGCCGATCGGCGTCGTCGGCCAGATCATCCCGTGGAACTTCCCGCTGCTGATGGCCGCCTGGAAGCTCGGCGCCGCACTGGCGACCGGCTGCACGGTCGTCTTGAAGCCCGCGGAGCAGACACCGCTTTCGGCGCTCTATTTGGCAAAATTGATCCAGGAAGCAGGCTTCCCGCCGGGCGTCGTCAACGTCATCCCGGGCTTCGGCGAAACGGCGGGCAAAGCGCTGGCGACCCACCGCGACGTCGACAAAGTGGCGTTTACCGGCTCGACCGAAGTCGGCAAGCTGATCATGGGCTACGCGGCCGACAACCTGAAGCGCGTCTCGCTGGAGCTCGGCGGCAAGAGCCCGAACATCGTGTTCCCGGATGCTGATTTCTCCCGCGCCGTGCCGGGCGCGATGCAGGCGATCTTCTTCAACCAAGGCCAGGTCTGCTCGGCAGGTTCCCGCCTGTACATTCACAAGAGCGTCTATGACAACGCCTTGTCCGACATGGTCTCCTACGCCGACAAAAAGGTGCGTCAAGGCCACGGCCTCGACCCGAAGACGACGATGGGGCCGCTGGTGACCGGCGAGCAGCTTAACCGCGTCACTTCCTACATCGAAAAAGGCATCGAGCAGGGGGCAAAAGTGGCTACGGGCGGCACGCGAGCCGACGGCGACCTTGCGAACGGCTATTTTGTCCGGCCGACCGTGTTTTACGACGTGCAGGACGAGATGACGATCGCGCAGGAAGAGATCTTCGGGCCGGTCGTGGCGGCGATGCCGTTCGACGACATCGACGATGTGATCAAGCGGGCCAACCTGTCCGCCTACGGGCTCGCTGCCGGCGTCTGGACGCAGAGCATGAACACCGCGTTCAACGTCGCGCACAAGTTAAAAGCCGGCTCCGTCTGGATCAACTGCTACAACATGTTCGACGCTGCATCGCCGTTCGGCGGCTTCAAACAGTCGGGCATCGGGCGCGAGATGGGCGAATACGCGCTGGAGAACTACACGCAGATCAAGAGCATCTGGCTGAACTACAACTAAGCGATGCAGATTGCGGAGTTCATTCCGGGACGACTGTACGGTGGCACGCAAATCGACGGGGAAGGGTGGCGCCGGCTGGCGCAGCTAGGCGTCACCGCGATCCTCAACGTGCGGGAACGGGAGGAGGACGTGCCGGGCAGCTATCCATACCCGCTGGCCGTCTATCAATTCCCGCTCGAAAACAAAAGCAGCCCGCCGCTGCAGGAGCTGGTGCAGGCGGTCGAGACGGTCGTGTCGTGGCTTGCGGAGGGCAGAATCGTCTATGTCCACGACGTGGCGGGCAAAAACAGGCTTGGATTCCTGCTCACGGCGATCCTGATGCGCCTGTACCGGCTGCCGTGGCGCACAGCGCTGGAAAAAGCGAGAGAACAGCGCCCCGTGCTGGCTCCACGCAGCCAGTTTCAACTCATCCTCGAACGGTATGAACGCTTTCTGCAGATTCGCGGGCAGTATTGACAGGTTGGGGAAACTGGTGATATTCTAACCACAATCACATAGTAAGCAAGCTCTTATCCAGAGAGGTGGAGGGACTGGCCCTTTGAAGCCTCGGCAACCGGTAGCAACTAGCTGCGATTAGGTGCCAATTCCAGCAAGACCGCATAAGGCGGCTTGGCAGATAAGAGAGGTTCGCAGTTTTTCTATGCGTATTCACGCCTCTTCTACATGCTAAGAAGAGGCGTTTTTTGTTATATTTGGACTTTATTCCGTTATCGAAGCACTACGACAGAGAGAAGGAGGATGCAAGGTGAGCAGTCGGCATGAATTGTTTCGGCAAAAGCTGGGCAGCGACGTGCTGATCGGCGACGGCGCGATGGCGACGTGGCTGTATCAGCAGGGTCATGCAGCAGGCTCTTCGACGGAGGAGTTGTGTTTGAAGAATCAAGAGTGGGTGCGGGAAGCTCACATGGCGTATTTGCACGCCGGGGCGCAGGTGATCGAAACCAACTCCTACGCGGCGAACCGCGAAGCGCTGGCCCGCTACGGCTTGGAACGCAAGACGACGCGGATCAACCGGGCGGCCGTGCAGATCGCGCGCCAGGCGGTCGAGCTCGCCGAAGCGGAGGCGTTTGTCGTCGGCAGCATCGGTTCGATCGCAGCGGCCCGCGTGATGACGGCGAACGTGGAAGAGTTCCGCGACACGTTTGAGGAACAGGCGGTGGCGTTGCTTCACGAAGGCGTGGACGGCCTCGTGCTGGAGACCTTCTTTGATCTGGAAGAGCTGCTGCTGGCGCTCGACGTGGTGCGTCCGCTCGTCGCTTCGTCCGGCGTGCCGATTATCGCCCAATGCTCCCTGCTCGACGTCGAGCGCACGCGGGACGGCTACCTGCTCAGCGATGCTTATCATAAATTGCAAGAGGCGGGCGCCGACATGGTCGGCTTGAACTGCCGCCTCGGCCCGGCGGAGATCCTGCGGGCGCTGGAGCGGGCGGTCGTGCCGGAAGGGCTCGGCTTGTCGGCGTTCCCGAACGCCGGCCGCCCGGCGATCGTCGACGGAGAGTTTGCATATAAGCCGAATTATCAGTATTTTGGAGATAGTGCGGTCAAGCTCTGGGAGCAAGGCGTCTCGCTGATCGGCGGCTGCTGCGGCACGACGCCGGAGCACATTCAGGCGATCGCAGGTGCCGTGTCCGGCATGAAGCGCCTGCCGCGCGTCAATCCGGAAAATGCGCCGCGCATCGAGGTGTTCGAGCGCGAAGTGGTGCGCTTCCAGCAGAGCGAAATGCCGACGATCATCGACCTCGTTGAGAAGCGCCACACGGTGATCGTCGAGTTCGACTCGCCGCGCGACCTCGATGTGGAGCGCTACGTCGAAGGCTCCCACGAGCTGTACAAGGCGGGGGCGGACGCGATCACCATCGCCGACAACTCGCTGGCGACGACGCGGATGAGCAACATGGCGCTCGGCTCGATCATCAAGCGGGAGCTCGGCATCGAGCCGGTCGTGCATGTCGCCTGCCGCGACCGCAACCTGATCGGCCAGCAGTCGCACCTGATGGGGCTGCATGCGCTCGGCATCAACCAGATCCTCGTCATCACCGGTGACCCGGCGCGCGTCGGCGATCTGCCGGGGGCGAGCACCGTGTTCGACATGAGTTCGTTCGATCTGATCCGCATGGTCAAACAACTCAACCAGGGCGTCGCCTTCTCCGGCCGGCCGATGAAAAATCAAGCCCGCTTCGTCTGCGGCGCAGCGTTCAATCCGCACGTGCGCAACCTCGAAGCGGCGGTGGCGCGCCTCGAGCGCAAGGTCGAAGCGGGCGCCGACTACATCATGACCCAGCCGGTGTACGATCTGGAGACGATGCTGGCGATCAAAGAAGCAACGGCGCACATCAAAGTCCCGATCTTCATCGGCATCATGCCGCTGACTTCGACGCGCAACGCCGAATTTCTGCACAACGAGGTGCCGGGCATCAAGATCTCGCAAAAGTCCCGCGAGCGGATCAAGCGCTTCGAAGGCGCGGCCGCCCGAGCGGAAGGCGTCGAGATGTGCAAAGAGCTGCTCGATGAAGCGGTCAAACACTATAACGGCATCTATTTGATCACGCCGTTCAACTATTTCGAAATGACGGTCGAACTGACCAAACATGTCCGCGCGATCACCCAGGTGACCGGCCGGGCAAGCACTTTCTAAGCGATCTGGGGAGATGAACAGAATGAAATTTGGATTTTGGCTGCCGATCTTCGGCGGGTGGCTGCGCAATGTGGAGAACGAAAACATGCCGTCCACGTACGACTATGCAAAAACGGTGATTCAATCGGCCGAACGGTGGGGCTACAGCACCACCTTGATCGCCGAGCTGTATTTGAACGACATCAAAGGCGTGGACCAGGACGTGCTGGAAGCGTGGAGCACGGCGGCGGCGCTGGCGGCGGTGACCGACAAGATCGAGATCATGACGGCGATCCGCCCCGGCTACCACAATCCGGCGGTGGCGGCGAAGATGGCGGCGAACATCGACCGGATCTCCGGCGGGCGCTTCACCTTGAACATCGTCTCCGCCTGGTGGGCGGAAGAGGCGCGCCAGTACGGCGGCCATTTTGCCGAGCACGACGAGCGCTATGAGCGCACACAGGAGTTCGTCGACGTGCTGAAAGGGATGTGGACGGAGGAGTCGTTCACCTACAACGGCCGCTATTACAACATCGAAGATGCCAAACTGTCGCCGAAGCCGGTGCAGCGTCCCAATCCGATCCTCTACGCGGGCGGGGAGAGCGAGCGCGGCAAGAAGCTGATCGCCGAGCACTGCGACGCGTACGTGATGCACGGCGGCACACCGGAAGAAGTGAAGATCAAGATCGACGACATGAAAGCGCGCCGCGCCGCAACGGGCCTTGAGCCGTTCCGGTCCTTCGGCATGGCGGCGTACGTCATCTGCCGCGATACGGAAGAAGAAGCGCAGGCGGAGCTTGCGCGCATCACCACGGTCAGCGAAGACGCGATGAAAGGCTACGCGGGCTTTGGCGACTTCGTCAACAAGTCCCAGTTGGAGCAGAAGCTGACCCTGCAAGACTACAGCGTCTCCAACCGCGGCCTGCGCCCGAACCTCGTCGGCACCCCGGAGCAGATCGCCGCACGCGTCCGTGAATACGAAGACGCAGGCGTCGACCTGCTGCTCCTGCAGTTCTCCCCGCAGCTCGAGGAGATGGAGCGCTTCGCCAAAAGCGTCATCCCGAAATTCCAATAAGACTTTCGACTCATCTCAACTGACGCCTGTCCTGTACAGGCGTCAGTTTTTTCTTGGGAAGGAAAAAGATCCTAACCTGTTGAATAGGTCTAAAGAATCAAAATAATTAAAAAATAAAAAGAAAAGGGAGGAGAAAACGATGACCGAATTTGATCCGAATGCCAAACTTCCGGAAGATGCGGTCGTGCTGACCGGATTCTTGGGCCATAGTCCCAAAGACGGCCAGTGGCGGCTCTATCTGACACCGGAGCTCAACGATTTTCTGGAGATCCAGGCGGAGGACATTCTGTATGCCATCATGCCGGAGGAAGAGCAGAGCGCTGCGACCCTGTGGGTCAAGCCGGATGCCGCGCTGGAGCGCACACAGACTTCTGTGCAGCAAGTGCAGGCCGAATTCTTGTCGGGCGACATCATGTCTGGCTTCCTTGACAGCACGTCGCACACGCACAACCTCGCGGGTGAAGGACCACATATCGAGTCCACCGTCATCTGCCAAACGGTAATGGTGTCGGTCACCAGATGTCCGACGGTCAGAGCTTGCCCGCCGCCGACGCCGCTTTGCATCAGTGAGTCCTTCTGTCCGACGGAACGCTGCCCGACCGAAAAAGATAACTGCACGCGGGCCTGCCCGACAGAAAGAGGTTGTCCGTAATTCCAGCTCCACCTTGGCAGCGGAGGGGCCAAAGGCTCCTCCTCTGCATCATCCAAGCAAACGGAGGCTGTTTCATGCTGAACAGACAAACGTCGATTCAACACCTCCTGACCCACCGACTGCTGGAGGAACAACAGATTGTGAACGGGAACCTCTCCGTGCTGGACGTGACGCGGCGCAATCTCAATTTTCAAGTGATCAGCACGCAAGGCCGCTCCTATCTGCTCAAAGCGGGCAAGTCTGCGGAGGAACAAAAGCTGACCGCCCAAGAAGCGTCCGCCTACCGCTATTTTCAACAGGGGGCGGGGCAGGGCAGCGGCATGGTGAAATATCTGCCACGCTTCTACCGCTATGATCAGCAGGACGGCATTTTGGTCATCGAACTGCTGCGCGGGGCGACCAGTCTCCACGACTATTTCTATCGCAAGAAAGGCCGTTTTCCGGTGCATCTGGCCCGGCAGGCTGGCGATGCGTTGGGCCGCCTGCACCTGTGTAACAGCGGGCTCGAATCCTTCCCATCAAGCGAACCTCCTTGGATCTTGAGACTGCATCGACCGGCGCAGAGCATCTACCATGGCATCAGCTCGGCCAATCTGCGGCTGGTGAAGATCATGCAGCGCTTTCCCGCCTTTTGCGAAGCGCTGGAGCTGCTGCATCGGGAGTGGACGACCGATGTGCTGATTCATCATGACGTGAAATGGGACAATTTCCTCGTTGTGCCTGACGATACAGATTCGAACAAGCGTCCCGGTCTGCGCCTGATCGACTGGGAGTTGGCCGCGCTCGGCGACGCCTGCTGGGATGTCGGCTCGATGTTCAACACCTTTCTAAGCGCCTGGCTGCATTCGATCCCGATCACGGGAGACACTCCGCCGGAGCGGGCGCTGCAGTTGGCCAAACATCCGATTCATACGATGCACCCGGCTCTGCGCGCGTTTTGGCAGGCGTACTGCAACCGAACGGGGCTGACGGGCGCTGAGCGCGACCGCAAGCTGATCCGCTCCGTGCGCTATGCGGCGGCCCGACTGGTGCTCGCCGCCTATGAGGCGATGCAGTCCTCGATCGAACCGACCGGCAACATGATCTGCTTCCTGCAGATGAGCGCCAACATTCTGCAACGCCCGGAACTGGCGGCGGTGCAGGTGCTGGGCATTCCCTTGAAAGCGGGGGAGATGTGATGAACCGCTATGAACAGCAGATTCGCGAGGCGGTGGAAGCCACCGTTGTGACTGCGACCCGATTTACCTTGCAAGGCCAATCCTCCGCACCGCTTGCCAAACGCATTCGGCAGGAGCTCACGTCGAAATCAGCACGGGATTATCTCGTTTACCAATTAAAAAATCGGCTCTATGCACGCTTGTATTGCCCAGGATCGCTGCAGGCGGAACGCGGCGCCACCGTCGAGGCGGAAAGCTCGGCAGCATTTGAAGAAGCGCTGTCTGCCGCCAACACCGGCAAAGGGTTCTGGGAGGAGGGCTGGACGGTGCGACAGACGCGAGATGCGGAAGGGCGCATCGTCGTCGAACAGCACGGGCTGCGCGTGCATGCCCGCCCGGAGCAAGCCCTGCCAAGCGACGGCCTGCAGGCCGGACAGCGCATCAAACTGCGTTTTCCAAAAGAGTTTCGCAGCCTTTCGCCCGGATTTTACATGGCGGTGGGCGACCGCGATCTGTTCGACCATGCACCGGAGCAGGTGGTGCGCCTGTACTGGAATCTGGTTCCGCAAGGTGCGGCCCGGCTGATGCGGGCGGTCACCTCCGCGCTCAATGCAGCGGAGATCCCGTTTCGCCTGAAAGTGCTGAATCGGCCGCAGCAGTACGACCGCTGCGACGCCGGAGTGCTCTATGTCGACAAAAGGGATTTTGCCGCTGTGATGGCGAGAGTGGGCCGTCTCTATGGTGAGGTCGCACCGTATCTAAAATCGTCTGTGCCTGCCTTTACGAAAAAAGTAGCAAACGGCCTCGGCTGCTCGGAAGACCCGGGCGATCAGGAGAGCTTCGGCATGAATCGCTGCCGCTTGCTCGCCGAAGGGCTGTTGCTGGCTTATGAGCAGGGGAAGCGCACCGTTGACGAACGGATGCAGACCGTTCGGGAGCGCTTCCTGCAGGACGGAATCCTGCTCGAAGCTCCGTATCTCAATCCGGGCTCGGGTGACATCTACAGCATGCAGAGCCTGCTGCAGGTGGAAGCGTCGGAGTGGAGAGGGGAAACGATTCAGCACGAGGAGCCCTTGACACGCCAAGAGCTTCTGTCTGCCGCGCAGGACATCGCCGCACAACTGCTGGAGCAGGCGTTCCGCGCCGGTGGGCGGTGGACATGGATGGGCGACGGCGGCGAGGCGACGTTGGGACAGGGATCGAGCTATCGTACGCTGGGCGGCGACCTGTACAACGGCACCAGCGGCATCGGGCTGTTCCTTGCTGAGCTGTATGGGCAGACAGGCGATGAAGAACTGCGGGTAGCAGCGCTCGGCGCAATTCGCCAAGCGTTGGCGAAACGGAAAGAGATCGCGCCAGACCTGCGCACCGGCTTGTACACGGGCTGGACGGGCATCGCGTATGCAGCCGCGCGAGGCGGTCTGCTCTGCAGAGATGAGGAACTGCTGACACAAGCGAGGGAACTGCTGGCACGAACGGCACGCCATCCGGCTGACAAAAGGGAATTTGACATCATCTCAGGCGCTGCGGGTGCGGCAGCTGCAGTCTTGTCCCTCGGGGAACTCTTAGCGGAGCCTGCGCACCTCGATCTCGCCGTGCTGCTTGGCGAGCGGTTGCTGAAGGCGGCCGAGCGCAAGGGCGACATGTACTCCTGGCCGGACCCGCGCCATCTTGAGCAGCGGCACCTGACCGGATTTTCCCACGGCGCGGCCGGGGCGGCGTATGCGCTCTTGGAGCTGTATCGGGCGACGGGGGAAGCGCGGTACTTGCACGCGGCGGAAGGCGCGCTCCGTTATGAGGAGCGCTGCTTTCTGCCCGAGCGGAAGAACTGGCCCGATTATCGCGGCGTGACCGGTGTGGACAGGCACGGGGAGCCGCATTCCTGCGTCTCCTACTGGTGCCACGGCGCGCCGGGCATCGCGCTGAGCCGTCTGCACGCCTATGAAGTGACCGGCTGGGCACTCTATCAGGAGCAGGCGCTGACCGCCTTGCATACGACCCGGCAGCATGTCGAACGCCAGCTGCAGGAAGGGACGGGCAACTATTCGCTCTGCCACGGCCTCTCCGGCAATGCGGAAGTGCTGGTGCTCGGCGAACGTGTGCTGGGCCGGGACGTGTTCACCGGAGCCCGCGTCGCCGAGCGGGTGGCAACATCGGGTCTCGAGCGCTATGCCAAGCGGGGTCTGCCATGGCCGGGCGGCACCACCAGCGGGGGCAGGACGCCGGGGCTGTTGCTCGGTGACGCTGGAGTTGGCCTGTTCTACCTGCGGCTGTACGAGCCGAACATCCCGTCCGTTCTGCTGGCGGCGAGGCAGATGCAAAACAAGGAAATCCTGTTGCGCTACTAGCAGCAGGATTTCCTTGTTTTGTCAATAGGATTGCAATAGAATCCCTGGAAAATAATTTACCTTTTATGGAAACTTTTTCTTGCCAAACTGGAAGATGTAGTAATATCATATGTAAGCGGGCTATTTACTCTGCCGCAAATCATATGTTTATATTCTTGTTAACAACTTTCTATAATTGGAGGAATCATCGCGTGCGCAAATTTACCAAACTGCTGGTAGCGGCAGCCTTCTTGCTGACCAGCATCACCAGCCCGCTTGCGGCATCGGCCAATGGATCTTCGTTTGCTGACCTGAAGAGAGCAGACGCTTGGGCACAGGCAGGCATTGTCAAAGCCAAAGAGCTCGGCCTCGTCTCGGGTGACCCGAACGGCAACTTCAACCCCCTCAGCAAAGTGACCCGTCAGGAAGCGGCGTCGATTCTGGCGCGCCTGTTGAAGCTGGATACGACCGGCTACAAGAGCAGCTCCTTCTCCGACGTCCCGTCCGGACTGTGGGGACTCGGTTCGATCGAAGCGGTGAAAAAAGCAGGCGTGATGATCGGCGAAGGCGGCAAGTTCCGTCCGAACGCTGCGCTGACTCGTGAAGAGCTGGCCGTCATTTTGGTCAAAGCGGCCGGCATCGATGCGACCGGCCAAGGCAGCACCGTGAAGTTTGCCGACAAAGCCAGCATCTCCCCGTGGGCGCTTGATGCGGTCGGTGCGGCATTTGAACAGGGACTGATGGTGGGCGCAGACAACAAATTCAGCCCGCAAGCGACGACCACCCGTCAGGAGCTGGCCGTCGTAGCGGTCAACTTCTCGCAAGCCCTGCTGTCGACCGTGCAGAACGTCACCGAAAGCTCGGTGACGATCAATGGGACGAGCTATCAGCTTGGCGATGCGGTGAAAGGTCTGTTCGCGGTCAAGAACAAAGCCATCCTGACCGGTGCCAAGATCAAGTTCCGCGCAGAAGGCACGACGCTGACCGAAGTGAACGCGCTGGAGATCACCGCAAGCGGCCAACCGGCGGCGGAAGGTGCAGCGGAGTTCAGCGGCAACCTCGTCCTCGACGGCGCAGGGGCAGCGGTCAAAGGCTCGCTGGAAGTCGGCGGCAACTACATCACCTTGCAGAATCTGACCATCGAAGGCGACCTCATCATCAGCGAGAAACTGCAAAACGATTTCTACTCCAACGGCCTGACTGTCAAAGGCAAAACGGTGGTCAACGGCGGTGACACCAACACGGTCGTCTTCCACAACGCCACCCTTGGCGCGGTCGATGTCAACAAGCGGAACGTGCGTCTGGAAGCGACAGGCAAGTCCACCCTCGGCGAGCTGACCGTCACCACCGACGCGACGATCCAAGCGGACAATGGCGTGACCATTCCGAAACTGACGGTCGGCACAGGTGCCAAAAATGTAGAGATCGACGCGCCCGTCGGCACTTTGAACGTGCTGAACTCCACCGCCAAGCTGGATGTTAAGAAACCGATCAACAAAGTCGTCCTCCCCGATGGCGCGAAGATCGCCGACCTTGTGAAGAACTATGAGAAGATCAAAGACCTGCTGAAAGAAATCTTCATCGGCAACAAACCGGTCGACCCGACGCCGACAACCCCGGGCAACTCGAACTCCACGCCCCCGGCTCCGCTGCCTGTGACGGTGATCCCGTCCGAAGTACCGGGCACAGTCAATTTTGCGGAAGGCGCTGACATTGTCGAAGGGATTGCGAAACCAGGCACGACGATCAAAGTCTATGATGCTGCGACCGGCGGCACTGTACTGGGCAGCACAGTAACACCGTCTCGCGTGCCCTCGGCGATTCCGTCCGATCATGTGATTTTCCAAGTCCACCTGACAAACGGCTTCCCGAGCGGTTCCAACAAGGCATACGTCACCTACACCGAGCCGGGCAAACGTGAAAGCGCAAGACAGGCGATCAGCTACGTGAACGTCCCGGATGCGCCGACCGCAGAACAGATCGAGGTGCAAAACGGCGAGGAGCAAGATCAGCTGGTCATCCAGAACGTACCGGCTCATACGAAGGTCGAGGTGTTTAGATCGACAGAGGACCTGTTGAACGCCACGATTGGGCTTGCAACCAACGACAGCGCGGAGACGGCAGACCTCGTGGTGCCGATCCCGGATGGCTTGGACGATCTGGCAGAAGTTCATGTTGCGTACGTCATTCAGAACGATGAGCTGCGTTCGAAAGCGATCAGCAGCTTGGTCACCAAATCCGTCCCGGGCGCAGTGGTATCGGATGCTCCGACTGCAGAGGACATCTACGTCATGAACTACGCTGCCATCGCAGACAGCGTTGTCGTCCAAGCCCCGCTTGGCTCGCTCGTCACGCTGTACGATGCTGACGGAGCAAAGATCACCTCTGGATATGCCCAATCGGTTGAAGACAGCCCTGCTTTTGTGGTGCTCACCGTCGAAAATGGCGTCTCCCTGGAAGGCGCACAAGTCTCGATCAAAGAACCGAACAAAGTCACCAGCGCCAAGACCCCGGTGACCGTCGAGGCGAACCCGGCCGCACCGCAAGCATCCGACATCAAAATCTACGAGTTTGACGGCTACAGCCAGATCGTCGTCAACAATGTGCCGGGCGGTCAAAAAGTAGTGGTGTACGACGCTGCGACTGCCTCGCAACCGCTCTACACGTCCGGTGTTAACGTCAACGATGTGCCGGGCCCGCAAACGATCACCGTAAACGAACCGTTCCCGGTCGCTGTGACCCAATTCCACATCGCCTTCCAAACCGCCCATGCGGAAAGCGCGCGCGTGGCAGTTGCGGTGGAAGACAATACGCCGGCAACACCGGAACCGACGAGCATTTATCTCAGCAATTACACCAACGCTGCCGACGTGGTGAGCGCAGCGGCTCCGGCAGGCACGACCATCCGTGTGTACAAGCTCGAAAACGGCGAGTATACGAAGATCGGGCAGGGAGTTTCGGTTGCGGTTGACTATGATCTTGACGGTGTGCCGAACTACGAAAGCGCAAGAGTTGAGATCGAAGGCGGTTTCGGTGACTTGACGAAGGTATACGTCACTGCACAAACGGACGGTCAGGAAGAAAGTGCGAAAGTAGAAGCATCGGTACCGGTCGTTGCACCTGAGTTGACCCCTGACGTTCGCGACTTAACAGCGACCTTATCGTTTGGTTTATACCAACTACAGGCTCAAAACGTACCGGGCTTAACCGAAGTTTTCGTCTACAGCTCTGCGGACGCTGTCGAAATCCTGTCTGCAAATAGCCAACCGGCAGGCTCGACTGAAACGGTGACTGTAAACTTTAACCTGCCCGCCCATCTGGATACGGTGTATGTATCGTACTTCATCAACGGTGCAGAAACGGCTCTTGTGCCGGTGGAAGTGAAAGTTGACGTTGCAAAAGCCGTTTCCTTGGAAAATCATTTCACCGGTGCTGACAAAATCCTGGTCAGCGGGCCGCAAGGATATACCGTTCGGATTTATGACGCCGCAACGGGAGGAAGTCAGCTCAAGGAAGTCGTCATCGGTGAGTATGGATTCGAACAAATCGTGCTCGAAGATGGATTTGACGGCATGTCCACCGTATATGTCACCATTACTGGAAATGGTCATGCAGAAGGTGCCCGCACAGCACTGGAAGTGCCGATGGCTCCCAATGCTCCTCTTGCAGAGAACATCCATGTGAATCACTACCTGAATGATCTGATCGAAGTCGTAGTCGACGACGTGCCGGACGGCGCCTACGTGACGATCAAAGGGGCAGATGGCTCTCAGTTGACAGGCGGCGCTTCCAATATGAGCGGTGCAACCGGTTCTGTCACCATCCCGGTCTATGGACTCCCGACTACACAGGACACAGAGTTGTTCGTTTCCTTCTACGTCCGAAATGAAGCTGGCCACGGGGCAGAGAGCCCGATTGTGACAGTCAACATTCCGGAAGGAACAGCAGGTCTTTCCGCCGCAACGCTTGCAGTCAATGAGCAGATCGATGCCGGAGATGCCACGGAACTTATCCAAGCCTTGCAGAACGTGAGATTCATGCCTGTGCAAGAGGACTACGCCAACCAATATCAAGCCATTCTCAGCTATGCGAAAGAATACAAGGGAGCAGGGCTCAACTATGAGGAGATTGCTGACTTGTTGTGGAAGGTATTCGTTTCACCTGACAAGATCGAGGCGATGCTTGAAATCAACACCGCAATCGATGCCGGTGATGCGGATGAAACGTACGCCGCATTAGAGGCGAATGAGATCACGGGATTGATCGCCGAAAATGCTGCCTTGTATCAGTCGAGTTTCGTACAAGCCAAGCAGAACGCAGCTGTTTTCCTGCTCTCGCTTCCTACCATTCAGGCGTTTGTGCTGGATATGAACGAATTGCCGGTGATGGAAGAGCTTCATGACTTGATCGCACAAGGGACTGCGACTGAAGTTTTTGAGAAGCTCACCGAGCTGGGCTTCACAGACCTCAACAGTGAGCTTGCAGATCTTTATGTTCAGCAATTGCTCGACCAGCAAACAGCACTCGATGGTATTATGATGCGCACGAAAATTCAACAGATCATTCATTCTGCCAATTCCGCAGCAGAAGCTGCAGACACTCCGGCAGGTGATCCGGGCGGAACGATCGGTACCTGATTGACTTAGGAAACAAGCCACCTGCGCGTTTGAGCGTCAGGTGGCTTGTTATTAAGCGAACTTTTATACCCTTGCCTTTTTTTGCTAACTGGGAATATGATGAGAGTATACAACTTTTTCCTTTTCTACTTTCAACTCTTGGAGGCTTCTACATGGGAACCTTTTCGAAAGTACTAACATCCGTACTCCTCGCGACCACCATCGCCGGGATCACTGCAACAACAGCATCTGCCAACTTCTTCGACACCGGCAAGATCGCCCCGTGGGCGTACGATGCGGTGCTGCAAGCCCGCAACAGTGGCATCATGCAAGGCGGCACCGACAACCACTTCCGCCCACTCGACGCCATCACCCGTCAGGAAACGGCGGCGATCCTCGTCCAACTGCTCAAGCTGGATACCCCCGCGTCCACCCAGATCACTTTCCGCGACGTGAAAGCGACCGACTGGGGATGGAAACAGATCGAAGCGGTCAAAAAAGCGGGCGTGATGCTCGGCGACGGGGCTCAGTTCCGACCATACGACAAAATCACCCGTGAAGAGCTCGCCGTCCTGCTCGTCAAAGCAGCAGGCATCGACCCCTCCGCCGCAAACACTCTGACGGTAGCCGACCACAACAAGATCTCCGCATGGGCCAAAGCGTACGTTCAAACCGCGATTGAAAAAAAGCTCATGCGCGGCGACGGCACCAACTTCAATCCGCAAAGCCAAGCGACTCGCCAAGAAGTCGCCGTGATGGCTGCCAACTTTACCGCGCTGGTCGAAGCATCGGCTCCGAAGCCCGAAGACCCGACTACACCGCAGCCAGAACCGGGAACCGATCCCAGTTCCACCCAGCCCGCCGCCGGGGAAGCAGGCGAGCTCTCCGTGCTGAATGGCGTGATCCGCGACTCCAAGTCCGATCTGCTGCCGGCCACCTTGCAAGAGGAGGGGTTCCTGCACGTCAGTTCTGTTGCAGCGACGCGGGACGCCTACCTGAACCAACTGCACAACAAACAAACGGCAGCAGGCCGTGACCTGACACGCACAGAGATCCAGCAGATCATCGACGCCGTAAACGCGGCTCTCATCGGTGAAGTCCCCTCAGCCAACGACCCGGCCGAGCTGGCTGCTGCGCTGACGAGAGTAGAAGCTGCGCTCGATGCAAAAGACTCGGCTGCGCTCCTGCGCGCCTTGCAAGGGATGTCAGGGCTGCCGACGGTGCATCCCAAGTTCGCCGACGACTACCTGTCCGAACTGGCGATGGAACGAGAATTCGCCCATGATGCAGCTCTGAACAAAAGCATCATCGCCCGCGTAATTGAAGCGACCAACATCAGTCTTGCATCCTACTAGAAAACACCACCGGTTCTGAGAATCGGTGGTGTTTTTTATTACGATTTATCGTACAATCAAATCAGACTAAAAAAATGATTGGAGAGGGGAGCGGGCGACCCTTGGCTTACACGTTTATCAGCAGTCTGTTCGTCAACATCTGCATCTTGATCTCGATGATTTTCCTGGCAGGCTCCGCAACGATGGCGCGCAGGTATAAGCCGTTTGCCCCTGACGCCGGCCTGCTCAGCCAAATCCTCGCAGGCGTCGTCATCGGTGGGATCGGAGTGCTGCTCATGGCGTATTCCGTTAAAATCCCGCCGGTCATCGTCGACCTGCGTTACATCCCGGTCATTCTGGCCGCCTTGATCGGCCGCTTGCCGACAGCGCTTGTCGCCGCCGTGATCGTGACCTTTTTCCGTCTGACGCTGTATCCCGTCACAGAGTCCTCGCTGTGGGCGTGTGCGGGACTGTTTATCATGATCCTCTTCACCTTCCTGATCCGCAGAACCACACTGACGATGATTCAAAAGGCGCTCTTGGCGAACCTGTTCGGAGCCCTTTATATATCGGTGCATTTTTACATGTTCGTGCTCAACCACACCCTGTATTGGACGGTGATCATGCCCGGCTTCTGGATCGCGTCATGGACCGCCTTGCTCACCTCCGGCATGCTGATCCTGTTCCTGCGCCGCGTCGGAGCCTCCTTCGCCGTTCTGGAAGAGACGGCGAATATCGACTTTCTCACCGGGTTGAACAACGCCCGGTCCTTTGACAAAGCGATCAATGCCGCCGTGGCCAAAGCGACCGAGCAACGCAAACCGCTGGCGCTTCTGTTGATCGACATCGACTTCTTCAAGCGCACCAACGACACCTACGGCCACCCGGCCGGAGATGCCGTACTCGCCCAACTCGGACAAGTCCTCGCCGAAAGCTGCCGCGCTGTTGACATCATCTCCCGCAACGGCGGCGAAGAGTTCAGCGTCATCCTCCCCGGATGCGACCACAGCCTGACCTCCCAGATCGCCGAACGCATCCGCCGCACCGTGCAGGAGCGTCCGTTCATCCTGCCAGACGGCACCCGCATCAACATCACCGTCTCCATCGGCGTCTCCCAGTTGCAGGGGACAGGTCACTCCACGGAACAGTTGATCAAGCAGGCGGACGACGCGCTGTATCAGGCGAAGCATTCGGGAAGGAATCAGGTGCAGTTTGCTGTGTGAAAGAAAAACGTCGACGTGATGTCGGCGTTTTTTTATTCTAGACATATAGGGAGAAGGGGGAGAGGGCTTGAAGAAGAAGTTGCTAGTGGGTTGTGGAGCCTTTTTGATTTTGGTTGCGGGAGCATTCGTCTTTACTGTCTATTACTTCTTTTATTCGATGAACCGGTTGCCCGAGGGAGAGTACTTGAGCCAAACAACTTCCCCGAACAAGACGTATACAATCGAGTTTTACTTGGTCAACGGTGGAGCGACAACTGATTATAGCATCCGAGGAGAACTAGTAAACGCTGAAACGCAAGACCGCGATAATATCTATTGGGAGTATCGTACCGAGAATGTAAAAGCTGTCTGGACTGACGACCATACAGTGATCATTAACGGGCACAAACTGGATGTGAGGAAAGAGAAGTACGATTGGCGAAGGGAAGAGAATTGACGAGTCGAAATGGAGGAGGTGCGATGACCACGATGAATCGCAAAATTGGGATTTGTGTTTCATTGATGCTGCTTCCTTGGTTCGCTAGTGGTTGTGTATCATCAGAAGCTGATGTTCCAAAACATCAGGAACAGGTGACAGGGCCAGTGGTTCCATCAGCAGAAGAAGGGCGTAAATTTGCCATCAATGAGAAGTTAGTCACTAGCGTAAAAGAAACGGAAATCGTGTACACACGGTTTCTGGAATATGGCCCCCAATATTTGATGGTGCGAGGGGTGGATGCCGAAGGTCGAGAAAAGCTCATTTGGCTCAGCGGTAGCTCCTCTACGGGAATTCGAGTGATAACAGAAACATTTACAGAGTCCCTCCTCGCAGAGTCGAAAATCCGTGACTTAATGAAGGATCAGGGTGAAGTTGAAGAGATGTTCCTAGCACCGAATGATCGTGTGCAGGGAAAGGACAGGAATCAACCTTTGTGGTATGTGAAGTTTGAAGATCAACAAGTGGCCTATTTGAACCCCGTGACAGGTGAACAATTGAAATAATGGCGTGTTTGACAGTAATAGGATTTTCAACATGTCTATAGCTATTAGAAACGAGAAACCACCTACTCCACTGGGGTAGGTGGTTTTGGATTAAACGGCGATAATCATAGGAATTCCAGGCTCATACTGTGAAACGGTAACACCCATTGGAATCCCCGGTTCATATTGTGCATGTTGCTGTGGCGCAGCCACGAAAATAGTTCCGACGAAGGCAAAGGCGAGTAACAAGATCGACAGTTTCTTTCTCATCGTTTTCATCGCTCCTTGTTATGTAACTGTCTGAACAAATTGTTACACTCTCTTTCCAGTTCCAGTGCTCGCTTGTATTCCTCAAGACCTTGGTATGAATCGACTGCGATTTGAAGAGAATCGATCTGTTCAGATATCAATCCAATTGTACCAAAGATATTAGCTGACTTTAAAGAGCAGGGAATTGCTTCATCATATTTTTCTTGTTTGTGGAGGCAATTGGCTAACGTCTGCAGGCAGTCTGCAGATTCAGGCGAGTTCTGGTATCCATGAATTTCAACTAACGACATTGCCTTTTGAAGAGCATCATGTGCTTCGTCAAAGCGGTCTGATTTGAGGTGTACAGATGCGATTCTTGAATATACGAGAATGAGATTCGAATAATTCATCTCTTCTTCAAAAGGCTCAATACAATCTTCGAGTTGTTTGATTGCCAGTTCAGGATCTTCTATGGCAGTAACAGTTGAAGCAATCGTGCGTTGCACGATAAAAGAATAGTTTTTCAGATTCAGGCTATGAAAAATAATCTTGGCGTGATCGAAACACTCGACTGCATGCTGGAAATCATGCGCTTCCTTATAAGTGATGCCTTGCTCATAGATTGTGATAGCGAGTTTCGAGAGTTCACCAGTCTGTCTAAAATAATCATGTGATGTTCTCAAATAAGGCATCGCTTGATGAGCCAGTCCGACCTTCCGCAATGTCAAACCAACATTATAAGCGATCTTTGCAGTCAAAGCATTAATCGTAGGGAAGCGATTCGTATAGTCAAACGCTTTCCGATAGTTATAGTTGGCGTTGCTAAAATTCTGCATCTGGTTATACACATTCCCCACAGTATACCGCACCAACGCCAGCACATGCGCATCATCGTAATTCACCGCCTCCAGCTCCTCCGCCAGTGGCAACAACTCCCCCAGGGCTTCATCATACCGAGATTGCTGGTACAAACACTCGCCCATCTCCACCGTCAGCTCAATCGTCTCCGCCTGCGACAGATCCGACCTCCCGCGAAGCTTCACCAAAAGAGGTTCCGCTTCTGTCGGCTGCTTCGTCTCTAAATACACCTTCACCAGCTTCTGCAGACAAGCCTTCTCCATCTGCTCCACTTCATCTTCCACCAGCTCATGCAAAGGCACTTGCAACTTCCGCGCCAAATGCTGCAGCAACTCCACCGACGCCGTATTCCGATCCCGCTCCAACTGGCTGATCATCGAGATCGTTACAAACCCGTCCGCAACCTCGCCCTGCGTCATCCCTTTCTCCAAGCGAAGGCGTTTAATCTTCTGACCAATCGTCTCGACCATCCCGGTTTCCACAGCATCTAACCTCCGTTTCTCCACTTGCAATAAATCTAGTATATACCACGTTGTAAACAAAGTGGATACAAAAACTAAACAACCTCTCACAAACATCGAATAAATTTCATAACTACCATTTCCAAAGTACAGTCGATTAATTCTTGTGTCCAAGGAAATCAATTTTCTATACTGACTTTAGTAAAAGCTTCCAAGCGAACAAATAGATAAAACTTATAAATCTACCCGTCAGGAGTGAAATAACATGTATTCACTTGGTCAAAAGATCAAACACCTGCGCCTGCAAAAACGCATGACCCAGATCGAGCTCGCCAAACAGCTCTGCACCCCCAGCATGATCTCCCAGATCGAATCCGACCGCGCCCGCCCGTCCTATAAAATCTTATACGGCCTCGCCGACCGACTCGAAGTGCCGCTCGAGCATCTCCTAACGGACGTAGACCTGAACCAAGAGTTCATCAGCACATATAAAATGGCCAAAGCCATGGTCTCCGCCCAAGACTACACAGCCGCCATCCCTTTCCTCGAACGGTTGAAAGACACAACCCAAGCCCAGATCCCGGAGACCGACATCCTTTTTGACCTGGCCGAATGCTACATCCATACGCACCGCCATGCCGACGCCGACAACATCCTCAGCCACATCCTTGAAATGGCGTTCCTCAAAAACGACAGCCATTTATCCGCCCGCGTCTACAGCAGTCTAGGGCGTCTTGAACTAAACAACAAACGCTACCAACTCGCCGCCTATCATTGGCACAAAGCCTACGACGAGTCCAACAAAATGGAAGAGCCCGACATTTACCTGCAAGCGCGAATACTCTACGATCTTGGCACTGCTTATTTCAAATCAGGCAAACTCCATGACGCACTCGACTACTACGGCAGATCCTCCGCCCTCTACGACAAAATGGACAGCCTGCAAGAGATGGGCAACGTCTACCTCAACCTCGGGATCTCCTACCACAAACTCAACGACCTCGAAAAAGCAGCCGAATACTCCGAAAAAGCCGTCCACATCTACGAAAGCCTCAACAACATCGTCATGACGGTCAAACTCCAAGCCACCTGCGCCGTCCTCTACGGCCAGAGCGGCCGGGAAGCCGAAGCGATCTCCATGCTGCAGGGTGCCGTCACCAATCTCCTCACCCTCGGCAAGCAAGAAGAGGCGGGCATGACATCAGTGGAGCTGGCGACCCTGTTGCTCCAGCAAAATGACCTCCACGCCGCCGAAGAAGCCTGCTACCAAGCCCGCAAACTCCTCCCCGAACTCCACATCTACCAAGCCCGCGTCCATCGTCTGTACGGCCGCATCGCCGTCCAGAACGGACACCGCGAAGAAGCCATCCGCCGCTTCCAAAAGTCGGCCGACCGCTTCAAACATACGGATGAGTTAGGCGAGTGGGGCGATACGATGAGCGAGCTTGCGGAGTTGTATAAAAACGAAGGGGATCTGAAAACCGCGGTGGGCGTCATGCAAGAAATCCGAGGGTATACGAGACAAGCGATGTTGAAACGGGGCATTGCGTTATAAACGAAATGAAAGCCTGACACTCTAACTGTCAGGCTTTCTTCATGTCCGTAGTAGATTGCTCAGGAAGAGAACAATCAATCTTCCAATTTGAAATATCCTCAAGTTCAGATAAATAAAGCATACACGTTTCTGAGTGACAAAACCTGTCAGACTTTTTGTTATACTAAATCTAATAGTAAGCAAGAGATAAAGGAGTAGTAGGAATGCCCACTTATAATAAACTTGTACGTGACCGTATCATCGAAATCATTGAAACGAGTGGTCGCACCCCGAAACATCATGTATTAGATGACGAAGGTTACAAAAGCCAGCTTCGCATCAAACTTCAAGAAGAGTTGCAGGAATACCTTACAGCCGAAGAGTCAACAGACAGCGTAGAAGAACTTGCCGATCTTTTAGAGATCATCTTTGCTTTAGGAAAAGTACACGGAGCATCCGAATCAGACTTACTGGCTGTCCGTGCGAAAAAAGCAGAGGAACGCGGAGGTTTTGAAAAGCGACTGTTTTTAGAGAGGGTTGAAGAATAAGGTGATGAGCCTGCCAATTGTCCTGAAAGATCTATTCAAACTGCGTAACAAAACATACAAAATGGTGCTTATCTTGTCTCTGCTTGATCATATGGATTCTGCAACGGGGGTAGCGCGTTATTCAAAGGTACGAGAAAGCTTTGCGTCATTTTATAGAAGTAGGGAAGAGCAGGGGCTTCCTGTAGAGGAACCATTGAAAGAGATGTTGAGCTGGGGGGAAGCAACTCTCGGTCAACTAAATGACGTGCTTGAGTCTCCAATCCATGCCTTAAAGCGTGTAATCGAGGTTGACAAGGGAGCGGATATTATCCGCTTTCGGACAGAGGCATGGATGGAAATGAACATCAACGTGATTGGATATCTTCGACAAGAAGCGGAACAAGAACTTGAGCAAGAGATTAACAAAATGGAATCGTCTGTGCTGCATGATCTGTTGGAGAAAGTGTTGCGGGAGTATCCAAGGGCAACACCGGCCAAGAGAATAGATCATACGATTGTTGTAGATGTGATTGAGAAGCAGATTCCTGGGAAACTTGCAGATCTCAATTTCTTCAGATTTAATTCCTATAAGATTAAGGGTTCGGCAGGTCGACCTAACATGGCCGTTCTGCCTTGGGTAGCGATACTAGACACTCGAATAACGGATACGACAATGCAAGGGTACTACATTTGCTATCTCTTTTCTAAGGATCGAATCCATCTCACGCTGAAACACAGTGATCAACCAGTCAAAGATTTCAAAGCTGATGGTCGAGCACATTTGAAAGTAATCGTGAAAAATCTTCGAAACAAGCTCCACCTTGAGGGGTTTGAAAAAACGGATCTGGTCGATGAAGATGAGAAGTATTCTGAGTCCGATTATAGGAATTGGGTCATCGCTCACAAAAGCTACGATAAGGGAGCTGTTCCCGAAGAGCAGCAGATCAAACGTGACCTTTTCGAACTCGTGACAGCTTATAAAGAACTGGTAGATCAGGAGGTTGGAGTGGCAGACAGACCGCAATCACAGCAGCTTCAAAAAATTGAAGACAAAAATGTAATGAAGACCCTCAGCAACATCAAGCAATATATTAAGCAGCAAGGGTTTTCCTATCCTGACTTACTGATCGAGAACTTTTATCTTTCTTTGAAATCTAAGCCGTTCGTGATCCTTGCAGGGATATCCGGAACAGGGAAGACGAAGCTAGTGAAGCTGTTCGCAGAAGCAGTAGGTGCGACGAGAGATAACGCCCAATTCGAGTTAATTCCTGTGCGACCGGACTGGAGCGACCCGTCTGATCTAATCGGCTATCGCGACATAGCGGGGGAGTTTGTGAAAGGGCGCCTGACTGAAGTATTGGAACGAGCTTCAAACCCAGAGAACCAAGCAAAAACTTATTTTATCTGTCTGGATGAAATGAACCTCGCCCGCGTCGAGCATTATTTCAGCGATCTCCTCAGCTTGATGGAAACGCAAGAGTGGGTCGAAGACGAAAACGATACCAAACGCATCACGACAGGAAAAGTAGTCACCCTGAAATGCGAGGAAGGGGACGTAGACCTTTGCATCCCGGAAAACGTCTACATCATCGGCACCGTCAACATGGATGAGACGACACATCCGTTTAGCAAAAAGGTACTCGACCGCGCGAATACAATTGAGTTCAATCATATTGAGTTAATGGATCTATACGACAACACGACTGGAATTGAGGGCGATGCCGAAGTCTGTCAAGTCCACCAATCCTTCCTTCGAAGCGACTATCTCAACATCAAAGATGCTCAGGAGTATCATCCATATCTGAAAGCAAGCGTTGAGAGACTCGCCAAAGTCAACAAAATACTTGAGCAAATCAATGCCCATGTGGGCTACCGGATTCGCGACGCGATTTGCTTCTATTTAACTTACAACAAGCGATTCGGGCTTCTCGATGAATCGGATGCATTTGACATCCAACTGTGTCAGAAGATTCTTCCTCGGATTCAGGGGAGCAGTCAAAGTGTGAGAAACACTCTGGTCGAACTCCTCAACTTCACAACGAAAGACGTTAGGAAATACAAAGCTGACCATCTCATGGAAGAAGACTCCGAACTGTACAACCTCGTCTTCGGAACGGATGAAACTCGCTTTGACAGCTTTGCCTACAAGCAGAGTTCACAAAAAATTGCATTCATGCTCCGGAGGTTAGAAGAGGATGGATTCACCTCGTTCTGGCTCGCGTAGGAATCATGATGAAACGTTGCTGTTGGTCGAAACGAACTTGTTCAATCTCTATTTAATAGGCAAACCGTTTCACCCAACTGTCGAAGCCCTTCAACTCCACCGGGATGAAGATGCCTGGGTGGATGCAGCCATCTCCGTTGTACCTGTCTCCGGACGGGTCGAGATTGAGAAGAAGCAACTCTTTTCACCGATGACGGGACAGCTTGAGGATCTAGACTCTCATCGAGCATTACCCTGTTTCTATGAGCACCAAGGGTACGAGGTCTTGATTGAAAAGAATACGGATGTACAACTAGAGTTCTATCACCAAGACCATGCGTTACGCCAAACTATTAAGCCGCGTGGGAGATATACACTCTCGGGCGTGCTCAATTTTCGAAATGAAGTAGGGTACACCGACTTTGAAATACGTCTTGCAGGGGAGTCTGTCCTAAAAGTCCAACTCGAAATTTTCCCCTCCAAAATGGACTACAAAAAAGACTACGAAGCCATCCGCGACGATGTGAACCGGCAAGTGCATAACCTCGCGTTTGACTTCATGCGAAAGACTTACAGTACCGCCGGTGTACGCAACACACAAAGCCAAAGTCTGACCGAGTTCTTCTCACTGCTCAGGCCGCATTTTGATGAACTGGTCCGAGCGGTGGAACGAATCGAGAAGATGCCGCACCACCGGTTAGAGAAGGACAACCGCGTAGTGTCCGCAGACAAAGTCAAACGAGCAGGCAAGGAGAATATCTCCTACCTCTCGAAACGACCGCATCTGCTCGCCAAACATGATCAAGGAGTCATCAAAATCGGAGCAGAGCGGTACCATCCTGCCAAGTTGATCGAGACCAAACGGCGAACCAGTTATGATACGGCTGAAAACCGTTTTGTGCGCTGGGCACTCACCCGAATATTGGATCGTCTCAAATCACTCCGCAATGGAGTCTCGGGCAAGAGCTACAATCGGCGTAATGGACTGTCACCCGCTCAAAAGGACAAGTTAGGGCTCATTGATCGCTATCAGAAGCAAGTAGACCGCCTGCTTCGGCTCGACTTCTTACAAGAGGTCGGAGAGATGCGTCACATGTCGCTCACGCTCGTCCTGCAAATGGCACCGGGATATCGCGACGTGTATCGTCTTTACTTGTTGTTGACAAAAGGGCTCTCTCTGCAAGGCGATTTCTACCAGATGTCGCTCAAAGACGTGGCTCAGCTTTATGAATACTGGTGCTTCCTGAAGATCCATGAGCTGTTGAAAGCAAAATACGATCTGGTTTCACAAAACATCCTCCGTGTGGATCGCAAAGGTGTATTTGTACGTCTGGACAAAAAGCGAAGCGCCAGCGTCACCTTCCGCAATCCGCAGAACGGGGAAAGATTCACGCTGTTCTATAATGCCTTGCCCAAAGGGGACATCTCACGAAACCACCCGACCTTGTCCCAAAAGCCGGACAACGTCTTTGCACTCAAAAAGCACAACTCCCCTATCGAATACAAATACGTTTTCGATGCAAAGTACCGTCTCAACCCAGCCTACAGCGGCACCGATTATCAAAGCTGGTACAAAACGCCGGGGCCGGAGGAAGAGGACATCAACACCATGCACCGCTATCGGGATGCGATCCTGAGTGAAGAAGGCGGAAGTTTTGAGCGAAGCATGTTCGGTGCCTATGTACTGTTTCCGTACCATAACGAAGCTGAATTTGCCGAACACCATTTTTACAAGAGCATCAAGAAGGTGAACATCGGCGCGCTGCCATTTCTGCCCAACTCGACGGAGCTTATGGAGCAGTTCTTGGATGACCTGATCAACGACACACCGGAACAAGCATTCGAGCGTTCTCTTTCTCAGCGTGGAAGTGCAGCTTACTATACTAACAAACTCTCTCAAGAATAGTCTCATTCCTGTGAGACGTACAAACACCCAAGCATCCCTCCGCACATACACTACAAGGACATTTGACCTTGGGAGGTATTGCGAAAGATGCAATATACAGTGAGACCGGGCGACAATCTGTACGCGATCGCAGCGCGTTTTGGCGTGCCTGTGCAGACGATCATGGCGGCCAATAACATCATCAATCCGCTGCTACTTTTCGCAGGACAGACGCTTTTCATCCCGGTCGGGCAAGGTGGACCCGTTCCGGCACCTGGCCCAGGGTATCCACCACCGGGATTAGGTGTAGGCGGGCTGCTGCCGCAGCGCGTGGAGCGGCTGGAGCGTCAGGTGGAACGCCAACAGCGGGAGATCAATGAGCTGGAACGCCGGGTGCGTCGCTTGGAGCGTCCGTAAATGAATAGAGGTATAGAAAGAAAGCCGAGCTCTTTGCAGCTCGGTTTTCTTTTGTTAGTTAGTAGGGTGCTTTAAGGTAATACAATCACTTCGCCACCGGCTCCAAGGACACAGCGTTAACATGCAAAGCGACCTCTACGGGCGTACCCTGAGCGACACGACAAGCCGGAGGATGCCTACTCCTTTAAAAGATGTGTCGCAGATTGACTGTTTGGAACTTTCTGTTAGACTTGTATTTATTTGAACCTTAGAAATTCCGTGTACTAAATATGAAGTAAACGTGGAAAGTGGAGAACTATATGAAGTTGGGGTGACCAGCGGTGAATCAAAAATGGTTGACGGTCGTTGGCGTCGTCGTGGTCTTGGGATTGTCGTTGCTGCTGGGCGATACGTTTAGCGGGGATCGATCTCCGACTTCGGACTCGGTTGCAGAACCTGTGTCGAATGCGAAGCCGGTCACGAAGGAGCCGGAGCGGCCGAAGGTGGAGACTGATTTTGTAACGGGTGTGCATTTGCGCGGCATGACGGCCCGGACGGCGATGATGACTGACTCGGATGGCACGGAGCTGCCGGGGATCGAATATATGGTAGAGCTCGAGCTGCCCAGACGGCTTGAGATGTATAGCGCGAACAACAGGCTGGAAGTGCGGGCCGCCGTCTCTGGGGAGACGATGAATTTTCTTGGCACGAACCAGTTTCATGCGAATGTGTTTCAATTGCGAGAGACTAATCAGCAGTATCTTGTATACCAGGTACACTTAATTACTTATGCCTCACATACGTTTGACACAGACAAACTCGATGAGCTGGCGACACACGTCATTGAGGATCTGCGTATCTCGTTCTATGCGGACGGAAAAAAGGTCAAGGAGCTCTAACCTGCAAAAACGACTCGGGTGCCAACATGAACTGCTAGCACCGGAGTCCCTCTGTGTGGACTTTTACTACCTGCAGGAGCTGGATTTGGAAGCATCTCGGAGTCGATCTGACCGACGAGGCGTTCTGGCAGCAGTCGCTCAATTGGTTGGTGCGTGACTTAGAGAATTATACGAAGTTGGGGTGACCAGCGGTGGATCAAAAATGGTTGACGGTCGTAGGTGTCGTCGTGGTGTTGGGTTTGTCGTTGCTGCTGGGCGATGCGTTTAGCGGGGATCAGGCTCCGACTTCGGACTCGGTTACAGAACCCGTGTCGAATTCGAGGCCGGTTCCAGTTCCGAAGGAGCCGGAGCAACCGAAGGTGGAGACTGATTTTACATCGGATGTGCATCTCCGAGGCAAATCGGCGCGGGTGTCGGAGATCACGGATACGAACGGGGACAAAATGCAGGGAATCGAGTATCAAGTCGAGATCCAACTGCCGAGAAGGCTGACAGAGTCTGCCACGATGAACCGGATGGAGATTCGGGCGGAGCTGTCCGGGCAAACGATGAAGTATCTGGGCACCGATCAGTTACATGCGAACTCTTTTGAGATGCGGGAGTCGGGTCCGGTATACTCGCTGTATCTCGTGCGACTCATCGGCTTCTATTCGAATACGTACGAAACTGACATGCTAGAGATTTTGGCAACACGCACCGCTGCGGATGTACGAGTATCCCTATATGTAGATGGATCGAAAGTGCTTACCTTTTACTAAATAAAAACCGACTCGGGTGCCGACAAACAGGTACTCGGGTCGTTTTTACCTTTCAAACACATACAGCTTCCCATTCACCGGCGTCCCCAGCTTGGGGCCGTGGAAGCCGCGCTTGCGGAGTTCTTTTTGCATGAACATCATGCAGGCGGCATGGCTGACGATCAGAACATCTTCCTCCCCTTGGGCGAGGATGTTGTCGAGCACGGCAGCGAGGCGTGCTTCGATCTCCTTGGGCGGCTCGGGCTGGGACTTGTGGTTGAGAAACCACGCAACGCGCACGAGCATTCCCCACAGGATGAACGGCAGTTTGATGTTGCGGTTGGTGATCGGTTGCGGGCGCACTTCACGCAGCTCCTGCAGTTGGGTGATCGGGCCGTCGTAGATCGTCTCCGCCGTCTTGGCGGCGCGGGGCAAGTCGCTGGCGAAGCAGCGCTTCCAGTCGATGCCGCCGAGGTCGGTCGTCGCGATCTCCACGTCGGTGTGCTCATACTCGTCCAGCCATTGCGTCACTTCGCTTGGCGTGACCAGCTTGGTCGGGAAGTCCTTTTTCACGCGAAAGTGCCGGACCAGTCCGATTTTCATCTTCACTCCACCTTTCACCTTTCGATTCTAGCGGAATCGGGTAATTGGAAATTATTATAATAATTTCAAGTCCCTTTGCATAGCTATTTGGCAAAGGGAGGGAGTGTCCATGATCGATCGAATCACGCGGCTGGCCGGCTGGTACGGGCTGCCCATGCAGGTGCAAAAGGCGCCCGAGCCGGAACAAGGGCTGCAGAAGACATCATCTCCTGAGCGCGAGATCCGTCCCGTGTCCCCCAGACAGCCGGTGGTGCCGAGGGAAGAGTGGATGAAATATGCGGAGCTCCGAGAGCAGATCCGGCTGCTGCGGTGTCCGTATCCGCACGTACGGAAAAACGACCCGCGTTGAGCGAGTCAGCACGGGGAAACTGTCCGGCTGGTGGAAGAATTTCTCGTACTTGTAGCCGGACAGAATCAGTCTGCCTGCCACATAGGACGCCTACAACTACAACGTAACGGACATCGTCCGCGCGATCGTCTTCATCCCCAAGGACTCATAAAACCGGATCGCCTGCTCATTAAATTCCCAGACCTTCAAGTCTAACTGCTCCGCCCCTTGTTCTTTGGCCCAGTCCACGCTTGCCGCCATCAACTTGCGTCCGATCCCTTGTCGCTGCACTTCCGTGTCCACGCCAAAATCCCGCACATACGCATACTTCCGCGGTACCAGCGAATAAAGCCCGGGATCTGTCAACGCCTCCAAGAGCGAGAACCCCACCAAGCGCTCTCCCTGCACGGCCACCAGCAGCTCAAACTGCTCTGACGCAAACAACGAATCAAAAAACTCCCGCCCGAACGGATGCTCACACCTTGCAAAAATGTGCGGCAATGAGTCGGCGTGCTCATCCTGCCCCTGCCGCGCCACCCGATTCAGCTCGGCAAAATCTTCCGCAACCGCTCTGCGAATCACGACCTCCATTAAACTTATACCCCCATTTCAATATCCTTTACTATATCTACCAGCCCTGTAGATCAAATTCCTGCCAGCAGAATAGTAATGTTCTTCATCCGTATCCATTCGTTTACTTCATCAGGGGATAGGCAACTCTTTTCATACTTTGTTATAATTGTTGCATAATTGATAAACGGAATTGAGGTGAATAGGGTGTCACTGGAAATAGATGTGGACGATCGCAATCGGATCATCGGGGAGAACTTGCGCAAATACAGATTGCTCAAAGGGCTGACTCAGGACGAATTGGCAGAGGGAATTTGTAGTGTGAGTCAATTGAGCAAGGCCGAGAACGGAAAGACCTATATCAAACGCACCCTCCTCAGACTGATGGCCGAGCGCCTCGGGGTGACGGTGGAGCGCATCGAGACGCTCGATGCGATGCAGGAAGAGCTGACCGAAACGCTGCAGCTGGCCAAAGACGCCAACACGGCGAACAACTTAGACAAAGCGTTTCAGTACGTCCGCGAAGTGCTGGCGCAGAGCGAAGACATGGGGTACCGCACCTTGTTCCTCGAAGCGTTGCTCGTCGAATGCAAACTGCTCAACCGCACGAAACAGCATCACGAGGTCATCGACAAAGTGCAGCACGTCTTCGATCAAGGGCTACCTCAGGATTCTGCGCACAAGCTGCTCCTGATGTACGAGTTGGGTCATGCTTACGAACTGAGCGGCAACATGGTCGCGGCCTTCGATTATTACCTGCGGGCGGATGAAGAGTTCCAATTTGTCGAAGGCAAAGACGATGTGCGCCTGAGCGTCCTGTTCAACCTCGTGCGCTGCCACATCATCATGCAGAACTACCGCAGCGCGCTCCGCTATGCTGAAAAAGCGGAGCAGTTGGCCAGCGCCTACTCCAAGCATCTGTTTCGCCTGCGCATCTCCTATATGAAAGCAACGCCGCTGCGCAAGCTCGGCGAGATCGAGAAGGCCAAGGAAACCTACTTGGCCTGCCTGAGCGAGGCGCAGGAGAACTCCTTCCTGCTCGACGTCGGTCTGATCAACAACAACTTGGGCAATCTCTACAAAGACCACGGCGAGAACTCCCAAGCGTTGTCTCATTACCAGCGAGCTCGTAAAATTTATGAGATCCTTAACGAAGAAGCGTACCTTTGTGAAACGCTCGTTAACGTAGCGGCAATCTACCGTTTAGAAGGGGATTTAGCTGGAGCTGTCGAACTTTGTAACCAAGTACTTTCGATGGTCGATAAAGTTCAAACAAATGTTTATCGAGAAAAAGGGTTGGCTACGCGATTAATCGCCAGGGTGTTGGACGATCAGGGCCAGTTCGATGCGTACATCGCCAAGCTGGAAGAAGTGCTGGCGATCTACGAACAGCACCAGCTGGTGCGGGAAGCGTACGAAGTGGCCGTCGAGATCGCCGACAAACTCTATGAACAACAGGATCCGCGGGCAGTAGACCTCTATCGAAAGGCTGTCGATTTCAATGCGAAAAGTCAGCAAATTGGTATGAGGAGATGACATCTAGTGAAAAAATGGGTATTGGTTGGTACGGTTTTGATGTTCCTTGTGACGATCACGGCAGGGAACGGCGCGGTGAAACGGGCAGACCAAGTCCCACCGACGCCGACAGTTGTGGGCGGAGTACCTACTGAGTAAAAATGGGTGAGCGAACCGGTCCTCGGGTAGAGGACCGGTTTTTTTCTGCCTGTGGAAGGGAACGGTAATCTCGAAGGGGGAGATGGGCATGTGGGGTGCTTTCGCGCTCGCCGCAGCGGTGGCCGTCGCGCCGCCGTTTTGGCCGGTCTGGCCTCCGGTGGCCGATCAGGTGCAGCTGACGGTGCCGATCCAATGTCAGATGCCGGAACTGAACAACGGCTGTGAAGTCGTCAGCCTCTCGATGCTGTTGCAGCACGCGGGCAAGCCGGTCAGCCGCTTTCAACTGGCGGAGGAAATCGCCAAAGACCTGACACCGCTGCAGACGGACGCAGCGGGGCGCATCGTCGCTTGGGGCGACCCGAACGCGGGATTTGTCGGCGACATCACCGGCCGGCAGAAAGGATACGGCGTCTATCACGGACCGCTGGCCCAACTGCTCGACCGCCATCTGCCGGGCCAAGCGCAGGACCTTTCCGGCAAGCCGTTTGACAAAGTGCTGGAGAGCGTCTCCTCGGGTCGCCCTGTCGTGGCGTGGACGACCAGCTTTTTTGACACGACCCGGGAGTGGGTCTACTGGAGCGGCCCGCGCGGACAAGTCGCTGCGACGTTCCATGAACACGCGGTGCTGGTCGTGGGGTTCAACCAAGCGTCGGTGCTGATCAACGATCCGCTCGACGGCAAGCGCAAAACGGTCAGCCGGGAGCTCTTTCGCCGTTCGTGGGAGATGATGGGCAAGCAGGCGGTCACGTATCAGTAAGGACACGGGAGTTCAACTCTCGTGTCTTTTTGTTTCGCCCCGTTTCGGGTATGATAGCAAAGAGTGGCAAGAAAGGGGAAATTTCGATGACAACATCTTTTCATACATATGAACTGCCCGGCTATCAGCTGCAAGCGCTGGAAAAAGCGGGCATCACGGCCCCGTCGCCGATTCAGGAGGCGGCGATTCCGCTGATCCTGGCCGGCCAAGACGTGGTCGGCAAGTCCCGCACCGGCACAGGCAAGACGCTCGCCTATCTGCTCCCTCAGCTGGCGAAGATCGAAGCGGACAAGCGTGCCTTGCAGGTGCTGATCCTGGCGCCGACGCGCGAGTTGACCATGCAGATCGAAGGCGCGATCAAGCAATATACGGAAGGCACGGAGATCCGCTCTTTGGCGCTGGTCGGCGGTGGGAACATCGACCGCCAGATCGACAAGCTGAAAGAAAAGCCGCACATCGTCGTCGGCACGCCGGGCCGGATCAAAGAGATCCTCGGCCGCAAGAAGATGAAAGTCCACGAAGTGAAGTCGATCACGATCGACGAAGTGGATCAGATGCTGGAGCTGGGCTCTTTGAAAGAGGTCGGTGAGATCGTGAAAAGCACGATGCGCGACCGTCAACTGCTCTTCTTCTCGGCGACCGTCTCAGACGAAGCGAAGAAGATTGCCAAGGACTGGATGCGCGATCCGGTCTTTTTGGAGACGGAAGCGGGTTCGATGATCGGGAAGATTGAACACGTCTGGTTCTCGACCGGCAAGCCGGACAAGCCGGACACACTGCGCCGACTGGTGCGGGCGTACAACGTGAACCGGGCGATGGTGTTCGTCAATGAAAACAAAGGGCTGATGTGGCTGGTCTCCGAGATGCGCAAGCTCGGCCTGACCGCCGAAGGGCTGTCCGGGGAAGCGGCGAAGATCCAGCGCGAGCAGGCGATGAGCGGTTTCCGTGACGGCAAGTTCCAGCTGTTGATCACTACCGATGTCGGTGCGCGCGGGCTGGACGTGGAAGGGGTGACGCACGTGTTCCATTATGACCCGGCGATCGACGCCGAACACTACGTCCACCGCGCCGGCCGCACCGGCCGCGGCACCCAGTCTGGCGTGTCGGTCTCGATCCTGACGCCCGATGAGAAGTTCATCGTGAAAAAGTTCGAAAAAGCGCTCAACCTGCGCATCTTCTCCAAAGGCCTCGAGCAAGGCAAGATCGTCACGCGCCGTCCGGGTGCTGCTCCCAAACCTGCTAAAGCTGCCGGGCCGAAAAAAGGCAAGAGCAACCCCAACAAAGGCAAGCGCAAATAAAACGCGAGCACGCCGCAAGCAATTGGGCACTCGCTGCAATTCCCGCCGCTGATCACTTCGCATACGTTGTAAGGAACGATGCTGTGAGGAGGGGTTGCAGATGAGCGAGCCGGATAAGAAAGCGGACCAAGCGCAGGAACCGCAACAGCAATTGGGTCACATCTCCAAAGGGATGAGCGAGCTGCTCGTTGCCGATATGTTCAACAAGCATGGCATCACGCCGGAGCACCGCCGCCAGATGACGGCGGAGCAGAAGCAGGAGATCCTTGACCTCGTGCAGGACCTGCAGCGTCAGGTCGATGCGTTCATGAAACAAGGCCTCGTGGAGAAAAACGTCCAGCTCGAGCCGAAAGCGCCGCTTCCGGGCCGCGCCTTCGCCGAGCCGTCTTCTTCGCCTGCGCCGACTCTGAGTAACGAAGCGGCCGCCCCCAAGCGCAAGCGCCGCATGGTGCTGCGCAAAGACAAAGACAAATAAAGATGCTTCCTCCCAAGCCGTGATGGTCCGCCATCACGGCTTTAAATTTGGGCGAGTGAATCAGGTTGGATGTCCATACGCATTTGACCTTCCTTACATAGTGTATAGCAAAAAGGAGGGTTCACATTGAAACCGAATGCACGCAAACGTTCCGGGGTTACCGCTTTCCCGAAAAAAGCAAAAAAACGCTGGGAAGATGTGCCCGCAGCCAGCTTCTCGGCCGAGGAGGGAATCGTCATGAGCGAAAACGCAGAACCACGCTGGTCCGCCCTTGACACCGAAATGGAGCACACCGGCGGCCGCGGACGCGAACGCGAACGCGACCGTGATCGTGATCGCGCGTTCTTCAACGACGATGTCGTAGAGCAAGAAGCAGACCAACTTTCTGAGACCGATCAATTCTCCGGCGAATCTATCTTCATCAAGGATTCCTGCGATGTTTTCGTCAGATCGACCGACACGCAAGCTTCTGTCAACCTGCAAGCAGCGCTGCAACTGGCGATCGCGCTCGTTCTGTCGATCTCCATCGCGGACAGCAACCGTGCGGAAGTCATTGCACAGGACCTGCTGCAGCGCGTCCAAGTACGTCAGGAGAACCGTCAAAAGCTGCTGGTCGACAACTCCAAGTGCGTACGAGTCACCACCACCGATACGGACGCTTCTGTCAACATCCAAGTACTGGTGCAAGTTCTGCTCGCTCTGGTTGCGAAGATCGATGTGCTGTAAGAAGGCGTACTGGTAGCTGCCCCTGTTTCGACAGGGGCGTTTCCATGAAAAAATGTGCGACTGCCATGTGCTTTTGTCCATACCAAATGAGACGCGCCCCCATATGATGTAAGCAAACGGCAAGCCCGTTGTGAGACGAAAGGAACCCTATCGGAAGGAGGCAGTTTAAATTGGCGAATTGGTCTGCGCTTGATTCGAATTCGAGACACCCGCTGTGCAGAGAAGAGGAAATCGTACAAGAAGCAGCACAAATTTCGAGAACTCTGCAAAAGTCGGATGAGGTCATCATCATCCGCGATTCCTTCGGTGTTGATGTGAGAACGACCGACACGAAAGCTGCTGTCAACCTGCAAGTTGCACTGCAACTGGCAATCGCCGTCGTGCTGAGCCTGACGATCGCGGACGGCAATAGAGCAGAGGCGATCACGCAAGAACTTCTGCAAAAAGTGCAAGTGAAGCAGGTTAACAAACAGCGTACGGTCATCGAAAACTCCCGCAATGTCGAAGTCGTCACCACCGACACCGACGTCGCGGCGAACATCCAGGTGCTGGTGCAAGTCCTGCTGGCGCTGGTTGCAAAAATCGAGGTCCTGTAAAAAGTTCACATCTCACCAAACTGCCCAAAAAGGGCAGTTTTTTTTGTCGAAATGGAGTAGAATCGGTAGAGTGATAGATAAGGAGGGACTCCTTTTGCACGGTGCTTTGCAGAATTTTCATGACCGGATGAGAAACGTGGCGGAGTTCTATCCGCTGTTTCGGCTGCGCGAACTGCGCAAATATCAGGAATATGACCTGCTGGCTTTAGGCGTCGGCGTGATGCTGCTCATCCTCGAGCACATGCTGATCGGCCGGCTGGAATCGGACCATCACGACGTGGCGCGCTTCTTGCGCGGGGTGATCGCAGAATCGTACGGCAAGCAACTGACCGAAGAGGAAAGCCGCGACTTGGCCACCTACCTGCTCGCCAACCTGCGCAACGACGGACGCCCGTTTGAATTTACGTACCGCAACCTGGAGGCGGGACAAGAGGACAAGCATGTGTTTCACCTGATCGAAAACGGCACTTACCACGTGGCGAGCGGACAGATCCGCTTCAAGCTGTCGGACGCCGGGCTCGACCTGCTGTTTAAAACGCGCGAGATGTACAAAGAACTGCGGATCACGATCTCGCAGATTTTGCTGCGTCAACAGATCGAGAAAGGCGTCTTCGAAGACGCGATCCGCACCGTCTCCTCGCTGGGGCTCGATGTGCGCCAGCTGCGCGAAGAGCTGGAGCGGATGAAGATGGCGATCAAGCGCGACGTGTCGCAGTTCTCCCTGCCCGCCTACGAGGCGATGCTCTCGGCGATCCGCGAACAGTTTCAGAAGGAAAAGCAGATGTTCGACGACCTGAACAACCTGCTGCGCGACACGCGTTCCAACTACGAGCAGCGCGGCACGGACGGCGATGAGCGCACGCTGAACCAACTGGTCGAGATCTCGCAGCGATTGAACCAGGTGATGAACCTGCACAACAAGCTGCTCACCGACAAGCTCGATCTGCAGGGGCTGGTCTTGGAAGCGCTGGAGGAAGGGATCGTGCAGGGCTTCCGTTCGAAAGTCAACTTTGAGCGCGAGTTTCTCGATCCTGTCCTGCGCGCGGGCACATCGCTGGAAAATGTGAAGCGGCTGATCGAGCCGATGCTGTCGCTGAACGTGAAAAAGCGCTTCAACATTCACAAGGCGTTTGCTCCTCAGCCGGTGCCGAAGCCGGTCGATGAGGTCAAAGAGAAAGAGCCGGACATTCAGGAGGAGGCTTCCGTCACGGCCGACGACCCGAAAGCCAAACTGAAAGCGATCCGGGACGAGCGGTACAAAGGCTACCTGAAGATGATCTTCGAGCCGCTGCTGCAGGAGCAGTCCCTGTCCCTGCAGGACATTATGCGTGAATTGGCTGCGGACCGGCTGTATGATGTGGTCAACTCGCGCGATTTTTATCCGTTTTTGGTGCAGCTGCACCAGATGAGTCCGATCAACTTCCGGCTCGATGCGGAGACGAAAGCGAAAATTCTGGACGGAGACGAGACGAACGTGCCGTATCTGCTGATTCAACTGCTGAATGAAGAGCCCGATTACGAACTGCTCGGCACGGTGCTCGTGTCGGCGGAAGACGAGGGGCTGCGCCTGGCAGAAGAGGAGTGGACGGTGTCCAATTTCCGTTTTTACAAGGAGGGGTTGTATGTATAGCAAAGAGAGCGTAGAGCGGGCGATCAAGCTGTTTGTGCTGCTGCTGGAAAAGGGCGAGACGGACGAGAAGGACCGCGACCTCGTGTTTGCCTATAAGGAAGACCCTGCGGCGCAGGAGATCGTCGCGCAGATGATCGAGAAAGAAGCGGGCATCAAGATTCTTGGCGTCGGGGACAAGCTGTATGTCACGCCGGCGATTGACAATAAAGTGTTCGGTTACACCAACGAAGAGCTGCGCGTGAAGCTCGGCTTGCGCTCCGACAGCGTGGCGATGGGCTTGAAGCTGTACGTGGCGTATTTCATCATCCTGGCGACGCTGGCCATGTTCTACAACTCGGACGACCTGAACACCAAAGTCCGCCAGTACGTGCCGATCGAAGAGCTGGAAGCGTACGTGACGGAGAAGCTGCACATGGTCGGGACGGGCGAATACGGCACCTACCTGTCGCAGGAGTACGAGTTCAACTTCCAGCAGGTCGCCGAGTACTGGCAGAACATGCCGGCGTTTGACGAGACGTTGACCAATCAGCGGATGGGGCGCAACTCGCGGGTCTCGTACCTGCTGAAAGTGTGGTCGTTCCTCGAAGAGGAAGGCTTGGCGAAAGTGGCGATGGACTCGGAGCTGCATCCGACCGACAAGCTCGACCACATGGTGCGCAAGTACTACTCGCATCAGAAGCGGAAAAACGACCTCTTGTCGCTGATTTCGCAAAAGGAGATCTTCTATGCCTAGCATCAATCGGATTCGACTGGTCAACATCCAATATGACAAAGGCGGCAAACAGTACGCCGACGAGCTGTTTAAGCTGCACGGCAAAAACACGCTGTTCAACCTCGCCAACGGCGGCGGGAAGACGCTCTGGCTGCAGCTCGTCACCCAAGCGGCGCTGCCCGGCGCGATGTACGGATCGCGGCGGATGGTCGACCTCCTGGCCCATGAGCGCTACACCGGGCACATTTTGGTCGAGTGGAAGCTGGACAGCTTTGCGGAGCGCGAGTTTTTGCTGACCGGGTTCTGTTTTACCAAGTCTTCCGATGAGGAGGGCGAACTGAAGTTCTTTACCTACACCCATCAGTATAAGATCGCCGATGAATTCGGGATCGTGAAGATGCCGCTGGTGAACGAGGGACGGGTGATCTCCTACGGGGACTTCTACAACCTGCTGCGCAAGGAAGGCACGGGCGGCGGGCGCAGGCTGCAGACGTTTTCGCAGCATGACCGCCGCAAGTACATCAACCAGCTCGCGCAGTACAACATCTATGAAAAAGAGTGGCTGGCGATCCGCACCACCAACGGATCGGAAGGCGGGATGGACGGATTCTTCGCCCGCTCGAAGACGGAGCAGTCGCTGCTGGAGAACCTGCTGATCCCGACGGTCGATCAGGCGCTGTTCCAAGACGAGGACGAGGCGCAGGATCTGGCTAACTCCTTTTTGCGCTACAAGGACAAGCTCTTGCGCATCCCGCAGATCGAGAAGAACCTCGAAGAGTTCCGCGTGATCGAAGAGGCAGGGCGCACCGTGCTGGACAAGGTCGAGCGCTATTCGGAGTCTGGCAAGCTGAAGCGCGAACTGGAAGGGCAGCTCACCGCCGTCCGCGGACGTCTGGAAGAGATGGCCGGCGAACGGACGGAAGAGGCGGAAGCGCTGGAGTTGGTCGTGACCGGCCTGAAGGAGCAGATCCGCGAAGAGGAGTTCAAGCAGGCGTCGCTCGACGTGAATGCGCTTCAGGAGCAGTTCCGCAAGGCGGAGCTCGCCGTGCAGGAGTTCACGCAGCGTCTGGACGAGCTCGAAGGGGCGCAGACGGAGGCGGAGCAGCAGGTGCGTCTGCACCGCGCGGTGCCGAAGTTCCTGCAGATCAAGGAGTTCGAGAAGCGGTTGGCCCGCGATCAGGAGACGCTGTCCGGGCTGGATATGCAAAATGAAGATCTGCTCTCCGAACTGTCGACGTATCGCGGGCAATTTTTGACCTTGTGGCAAGCTCGCGTCGAGTCGTTGCAGGCGGAACTGCTCGCCAAGCAGGAAGAGAGCCAGAAGTGGAAAGACGTCGAGCGGGAGGCGGATGAACAGCTGGTGAAGCTGGCCGACGCTTTGAACGAGCTGTCCAAGAGCAGTGGTGAGATCGAAGTCTGGTTCAAGCAGTATGAGAAGCAGAAGCAAGCCGTCATCGAGTCGCTCGGCGAGGAGATCGCCGAAGAGCCGGTCACGCACCGCGACGATCTGCGCTGGAAGGAGATCGAGTGGACGAACCTTGTCCGCGAGCTGGAAGCGGAGATCGAATCGTCGGAGGCAGGGATCGAAGCGGGGCAGGCGGCGATCGAAGCGGCGAAGGATGAGCTGCGCGCCGCCAAGCGCGATCAGGAGAAGACGGAAGCGAAGATCGCCGAGTATGAAGAGCGCAAGCGTCAGGTACTCGGCCGCTTGGAACTGCTCGATCTGGCCCGCGCCGACCTGCACGGGTCGAAGGCCGACTTGGAACACGCCCTGACGCAAAAACGCGAAGGCTACGCGCGCGAATACGCCAAGCTGGCTGCGAAAAAAGGCGCGGTGGAAGAGAAGATCGAGCTCTTGCAGAGCGACCATTACATCCCGAGCCAAGACCTGCTCTATTTCCAGCAGGTGCTCGGCGACTGGGGCATCAAAGCGGTGCTCGGATCGCAGTGGCTGCAGGAGCAGGAGGAGGCGCTGCGCGAGTCGTATGTGCGGGCCAACCCGATGCTGCCTTACGCGCTCCTGCTCGGCGACGGGGAGATCAACAAGCTGCACGACCCGCGCCTCGACTGGGAAGGCGTGCGCGTGGAAAGTCTGGTGCCGCTGTTCGCCCTCTCCTCGGTGACGGAGACGGCGACGGTGACAGAAGGGCAAGTGCTGCAACTCGGGGCGGGCGGATTCATTTCGCTGCACGGCGGGTATTCGCCGTTCCTGTCGGCCGATTCGCTGAACAAGCGCCGCGCCGCGTTGGAAGCGGAAGAGCTGGACTTGATCGGCAAGATGGACGTCGTGGAAAAGTCGCGCCGCCACATCGAGCAGGTCGGCGACGACCTGAGCCGCTTTTTCGAGACGTACGGCAAAGATCCGCTGAACGGCTGGCAGACCAAGCGGGACTCCATGGTGCTGAAAGCGGCCAATCAGGAGGAAAGGATCGACGGGCAAACGCAGGCAAACGCGGAGCTACGCGCCAAAGTTGCGGAAGCGAAGAAGCGCATCAAAGAGCAGGGGGAACAGCTGGAGCAGTTGCGCGACAAGTTGCGCCTGCTCGACCCGTTCGCCGGACTCGCCGCTGAACGCAAGGACAAGGAAGCTGAGAAGAGCGGGCAGAAGGACAAGGAGGCCGCGTTCAAGGCGGAGCAGCGTGACGTGGTGAAGAAGCGCCAGGAAGCCCGCGAGAACGAAGACCGGCTGATGCCCGCGCTGTTTACGCTGGAGAACGACACGGCAGCTATGCAGAAGGAGCGCGAGAAGTACCTCGGCTCGGCCGAAGTCGAAGCGCTGCCGGCAGAAGCGGGCTTGACGTATGACAAGGTGCAGGGCAAGCTCGACTCGCTGGAAGATCTGCTCGCTCAAAAGTCGGTCGGGCGCGAGGAGCTGGTGCGCCTGATCCAGAACCACGAGGAGTCGATCCGCCAGAACCAGGCCTACATCGAAGAGCAGCAGGTGACCGCAGCGGAGCTCGCCGCCTTCCAAAGCGCGCCGCCGGCATCGGAGCTGACCTATTGGGAAAGCCGCCTGAAAGAGGCGCAGAAAGAGCAGAAGCAGGCCGAACAAGACCGCGCCGCGCTGCAGGCTGAGCAGAAGAAGCTCGAAGGCATGATCGAGACGGAAGAGAAGAAGGTCAAAAAGGACTACGACCGCCCGGCTTACCAATACGGTGACGACGTCGATCTCGGCGCAGAAAAAGAGCGCCTGAAGCTGCTGCTCAGCGACCTCTGGACGCAGCGCAAGGCGAACGAAAGCGCGCTGGAGGAGACGAAGAAGTCGTTGGCGGAAGTGAAAACTTTGCTCCAAAAGGCGGAGACGCTGCTGTCTGCCTACTCGATCGAATGCGAACCGCTGGAGCTGTCGGAGGAGCGCGCGAAAAAACTGACGCATGAGCCGACCGCCGTGGTCACGGAGCTCGACAAGACACTGCAGAAGACCGCGAAGCAGACGGAGGAGCGCCGCCGCGATCTGGACGACGAGTTCTATCGCTTTGAACGCTCGATCGACAAGTATGAGTCGAAGATCGTGCAGAAGTTCATCCGCTCGGTCATCGACTCGAAGTCGGAAGGCGACATGAACGACATCGAGCAGGTGCGCCCGGTGTTCGAGAAGTGCTTTGAGATGATGAACCTCTACATCGAAAAAGCGCATCTGGAGCGTCAGGAGCTGGAAGAGGCGAAGGAAGAGCTGGTGCACCGCTGCCTGCAGCATGCCGACCGGGTCTATGACAACCTGAAAAGCATCGCGCAGTACACGAAGATCGACTACCGCGGCAAAAAGGTGCAGGCGATCGACATCCAGCTCAAAGAGAAGTGGGAGGAGCCGGAAGGGCTGCGCTTGATGAGCTCGTACCTGCATGCGCTGACCGAAGAGCTGCAGGCGAAAGTGGCGAAAGGCGAAGATGAGGACGACATTGAGAAGTGGCTCGGGATCAAGCTGTCTTCGAAGCATCTGCTCAACGTCACCGCCCCGATCGGCGAAGCGCGGATCAAAGTGTTCAAGCCGCAGCAGGTGCCGGGCGAGAAAGTCCGTTATGACCACTGGTCGGAGATCATGAAGTGGTCGGGCGGTGAACAGTACACCGGCTGTTTCGCGATGTTTATCGCCGTGCTGTCCTACTTGCGGGCGAAGATGTCGGGGATCGAGAACGCCTCCAAGGTGCTGCTGGCCGACAACCCGTTTGGCGTCGTTTCGTCGCCGCACTTGCTGCAGGTGATCTTCAAGCTGGCCCAGGCGAACAAGGTGCAGATGATCTGTCTGTCAGACCACAACAAGCAGTCGATCTATGACCTGTTCGAAGTGGTGTATTCGCTGAAGCTGGTGCCGGCCTTGGGCCGTTCGATCATTCAGTCGACCGAACGCCGTCCGGAGAGCGTGATGGAAGCCGGGTTCTACGAGATCGATTTCGATCAGGAAGTGGAGACGGAGCAGAAATCGCTGCCGATCTAGAACAGAGAAGAGCCATCCCATGAGGGATGGCTCTTTTATTTTCCGGTCAGCCGCGTCAAGGCCTGCTGGACGGTGAGGTAAGTTTCGATGGCACGCTCATTGATACAGAAGTTAACTGTGATTGTGACTTGATTGTACTACACGTTAGACCTTTTTATCTATCCTAGTTTCGTTATAATAGTGGTATGTGCGATTTACGGAATTGAGGTGAAGAGGGTGCTGGCGCTTGATGGGGAAGCCAGAAACCGTATTATCGGGGAAAACTTGCGCCGCTACCGGCTCTTGCGCGGATTTACGCAGGATGAAGCGGCGGAAGGGCTGTGCAGCATTTCGCAGCTGAGCAAGGTGGAAAACGGGAAGACGCATCTCAAGCCCTCTTTGTTGAAGATCTTGGCGGAGCGGCTCGGGGTGACGATGGAGCAGTTGGAGTCGGCCGACTCGCTGCATGATGAGCTGACCGAAACGCTGGAGCTGGCCAAGGCGGCGACGCTGGCCGGGCATGATGAGCGGGCGTTCGGGTATTTTCGACAGGTGATTGGGACAGCAAGGGAGCATGGGTATCGCCAGATCCTGATCGAGGCGGTATTGGGTGAATGCCGGCTGCTGAACCGCTTGAACGGCTGTGCGCAGGTGGTCGAGATGATCACCGAAGTGCTGGCGGAGACGAACGGCTGCGAGGAGCAGAAGCAGCGGGTCGAGCTGCTGATCGAGCTTGGCAAAGCGCACCGGCTGAGCGGCAACATGATGATGGCGCATGACTGCTACTGCCGGGCAGATGAGGAGTTTGAACACGTCGACGGCAAGAATGAATCGCATCTGCGGACTTATTATGAATTGGCGGACTGCCATTTTTATATGCAGAACTATCGCACCGCGCTTCGGTATATGGAGAAGGCGGAACAGTTGTCACAGGAGCTGTCGATGCATCTGACGCGGATTCGCTGCACGTATTACAAAGCGACGATCTTGCGGAAGATGGGGCAGGCGGAGAAGGCGAAGGCGCTGTTTCTCAGCACGCTGAAAGAGGCGCAGGACAATCAGCTGCTGTTCGATGTGGCGACGATCAACAACAACCTGGGATGCCTGTACAAGGCGGCCGGGGAGTATGGGCAGGCGAATGCGCATTTTCAGCGGGCCCTGCAGGTGTATGAGCTGTTGAATCAGGAGCAGTGTCTGTGCGACCCGTATCTGAACTTGGCGGAGATCGCACTGACGCTGCAGGATGTGGCGAAGTGTCTCCGCCATCTGACGAAAGTGATGGAGATCGTGGAGCGCTCGGGCGGGACGTTCTATATGGAACGCGCCCGTGCCTTGCAGATCCGCAGCTGGGTCGAGCGGGACGCCGGGAATTTTGAGCCATACGCGGAACAGGTCGGTGAGGTGCTGGCGATCTATGAGCAGCACTCCGTGGTCGGAGAAGCGTACGAGCTGGCCGTCGAGCTGGCCGATGCGCTTTATGAGCGGAAGGATGGGCGGGCGGTCGAGTTGTACCGCAAGGCGATCCAGTTGAATGAGCATGTGATGGCATTTGGGTTTCGAAGATAGAGGGAGAGCCGGGCGCGAGGGTGAGGCGCACGGCTCTTTTTGATGGGGGCTGGGTGGTCGGGAGGCTGGTGGAGGAAAAGATATTAGGATCTAGTGAGTGAGATTGAGGAACTGGGTCAGCCGGTGCAGGATGCTGTCGATGGTTGGCTGGTGCTCTCGTTCTTGGGACGGGTCGAAGAGCACGAGTTTGTTGATGTGGAGCGTTTTCTTCTTGCGGTCGGCCTTCAGGTCGATCGTGCCGATGATCGCGCCTCGGATCAGGATCGGGAGCGCGAAATAGCCGAATTGGCGCTGGGCCTCGGGAACGTAGCTTTCGAGGCGGAAGTAGGTGTCGAAGATTTTTTCGAGGCGAGGGCGGTGCCAGATCAGGTTGTCGAAGGGGGAGAGGAAGGTGCTGTGCGTCGGCGCTTCGGCGAAGGGGAGCAGCGCGGCATCTTCGTGGCGCATGTAGTAGGGTTCGCTGTCTCCTTCGACGGCCACTTGCAGGAACTCGCTCAGATAGGGGCGCACCGTCTCGCGCTTGAAGCGGAAGTAGTCGGCGATGTCCCGCTCGGTGGCGGCTCCCATCGCGGAGACGGCCAACTGCACATAACGGCGCACGGTGTCGGCACTGGTGATGTGCTGGTGCAGCAGGTCCTCCGGCACTTGCTCCTCTATACGGCAATAGACTTTGTGGAACTTGGCGTCGCGCAGCACGCCGATCTCGCCGCCGCGCCACAGCTGGTCGAGGGCCCGGCGCACCGGGCTGAGCTCCCAGGTGGCTTTTTGCGTTTTCGGCAGCTCCAACAAGCCGGCCGCCTGCTGCCCGGTCATCGTGCCGTGCTGCTCGATCGCTGCGAGCAGTTGGTCGTGCAGCGGCGTGCGCTCGACGCGGGTCTCCCGGAAGCGGCGCAGGAACGGTTGCATGTAGGCATGCTCCTGCATCGGCAGTACGGACAGCGCGTGCAGGTAGTGCTCGAACAGCTGCTTTTGCTCATAGAACTGTTGGAACCATGAGATCTGAAACTCCGCCATCCGCGACCAGAAGATCAGATGCTGGCTGCGGGTGACGACGTTGAGCGTGTCGAGCTGCACACAGCCCAACTGTTCGAAAATCTGCAGCGCTGCTTCCGGCGTGGAAGCGGTGGGTGTGTGGTACAAGCCTTGCTTGTGCAAAGCCAGGCGCTGAACCTCCTGTTTGCTGAGCGTATGCAAAAAATCCTCCCCTTTGTGATTCGTTAAGGGGAGGATTTCCATTTACGGGGCCAATCTCCTGCCCCTACAGCGTTTCTTTTTTCTTGCGCGGCTTGGTCTTGCGCTTGGCGAGGCGGACTCTGACGATCGTTTCGGTCAAGGTATGCTTGGAGATCATGTCCGGAGTCAGCTTGCCTTGCGCGGTGAGGATCGAATAGTCAAACGGCGTTTTCAGCTCGTCTTTGGCGATCAAAAGCTCTTGGGCCAGCGCGTCTTTGTCAAAGTTGTCTTTGACATACGCTTTTTTGGAAAGCACTGCGAACTCGCCGTTTGGCAGCGGCAGCACCATGTCATCTTCTTCCGAGTCTTCGAAAAACTGCTCGATCTCTTCGAACAGGAGCTTGTTTTCTTCTTTGCGCTCTTTTTCGATCTCTTTGTTTTGGAAATATCGGAGGATCTTATCTTCTAATTGAAGCTTGCGCGTTGCTTGCGCTTCTTCTTCTACGCTCAAGTCTTTCAGTTCCAAGTCTTTCATCTCAACATCAGCCATGCCTGTCTCACTCCCGTTTTCAGAGTACATGTTCCATCATAACATAACGGAGAGACCCTAGGAATGAAAGACGGTTCAAAAAATAGGTCTTGTAAAATTATAGAATTCAGATAATATAAAGGTGAGGTAGTTGAATTATTCGAAAATTAAGGAGGTTACTATTAATGGCGAAGAAGGATTTGTTTGATCTGGATCTGACGGTAGACAGCATCGTAGCACCGGAGGGCACCAACACCACCGCGTACCCGTGGCCGGCATCTGTCAACTGCTCCTGGGCTCCGGCGAAAGACGAAGTAGGTCCGGAAGCACAAGTTTGCTAACCGATGAGGCACCATAGGCTGCGGCCGCTGGTGCCTTTCTGTTTCCTAAGGAGGCTGGATGATGCGGGAGAAGATACTGAACATCGTGCGCGACATCGGACGTCGCGCCTCTGACCTGCAGCGGTTCGAAGCGATCCGGTCGCGGCCGTTCTGGATCGGCTATGACTTCGCCAACGGCTGGGCGGGCATCTGTCCGCTGCTCGGCGAGCTGGATCGCTTGGAACCGGAGGCAGGATGGGATGAGTTGGGGCATGAGCTGCTGCAGGCGATGCAAAAAGAGATGGCAGAGCGCCAACTGCCATCGCTGTCGCTGTGGCTAGGCGCGGCCGGGGTGGCGATGGCCGTGAGGAGCTTGTCGCGCGGCGGAACGCGGTATGTGCAGTTTACGGATCAGCTGCATGGCTTGTTGCTGCGCTCGCTGGATGCACAACTTCAGGAGCAGCGCGGGCGCCTTGGGCACAGCGTGCAGGCGGCCGATTTTGAACTGGTGCTCGGGATGAGCGGCGTCGGCCGCTATCTGCTCTTGTCGGCGGAGCGGCCGGAGATGAAAGCGGCGCTACTGGGCGTGCTGGACTATCTGGTCGCACTGACGAAGCCGGTCGAGGTCGAGGGAGTCGAAGTGCCGGGCTGGTACATTCGCTTTGATCAATTGGCGACGCCGGCAGAACGGCATCTGTCGCCGCAAGGGCACTTGAATCTCGGCCTGTCGCACGGCATCCCCGGCGTGCTCGGCTTGCTGGCGCTGGCGCTGGAGGCGGGGATCGAAGTGCCCGGCCAGCGCGAGGCGATCGACCGCATCGCCGACTGGCTGATCGCATGGCGGCAGACCGATGAGACGGGCAGCTTTTGGCCGACGCATGTCACATGGGAAGATCTCCACGCCGGACGCGTGCTGAAACCGCATTACCGCGAAGGCTGGTGCTACGGCGCTCCCGGCGTGGCGCGCACGCTGTGGCTGGCCGGTCGGGCGGTGGGGAGAAGCGCGTGGCAGGAACTGGCGGTGGAGTCGTATCGCGAGACGTTCCGCCGTCCGGAAGCGCTGTGGGATGCGCCCAAGCCGAATTTTTGCCACGGGCGGGCCGGGCTGCTGCATTTGACCGCCGCGATGGCTGCCGACAGCGGCGCCGGGGATCTGGCGGCACAGGCCGACCGGTTGCGGGAGTGGGTGCTGGACAAGTACGCTCCGGACTCTGTGTTTGGCTACGGCGAGGAAGCAGGACTCTTGAACGGCGCGGCCGGCATTGCGCTGGTGCTGCTCGGCACGCTCGGGGAAACGAGCACCGATTGGGACACTGCGTTTTTGATTCGCTAGGTAATTATAAATGCAAAATCGGTATAGGTAACAATGCCTATATGATGATTGGGACTTGTTTAATATCAGAAAAGTGATACTATAAAGACAAGAAGTTAAATTACTAGAAAGTAAACGGAGGGACTATCAATGAAAAAAGATCTGTTCGAACTCGACCTGACTGTAACCAGCATCGGCGGCGCAATTGAACCGGACACCATCGGCACCATCGGCGCGACCATCAAGTGTTCCCTGGCTCCGGCTAAAGACGAAGGTATCGCTCCGGAAATCCAAGTTTGCTAGTTTTTTAAGTTCAGCTTAACGAAAAGCGGCCTTTTCCAAAAAGGGTCGCTTTTTTTCTTGTATCAGGAATGATAGAATTTATAGCGTTGATTCCTGATAGAGAACGGGAGATAGTGAATGACGACATTGACGATCGATCAAATAGAACAAGTACAGGCACAAGCGCAGCAGGAAGAGATGCCGCGCGCTTTGGCGGTCCTCCGCGAGCGGATGGCGGCGACAGGCGATGCGAAAAACGCGGCGAAAATGGCCGAGCTGTCGGAGAAATGGGAGCAGGGCGCGTTTGCGATCGCCTTCTGCGGGCACTTTTCCGCCGGGAAATCGAGCATGATCAATAAACTGCTCGGCGCGGACATCTTGCCGTCCTCGCCGATTCCGACCTCGGCGAACATCGTCGAGATCAAAGGCGGGGCGGAAAAGAAAGCGCTCGCCTACCTCACCGATGGCGACGCGATCGAATTCGACCTCGACACAGAGCTGGAGCAGATCAAGAACTACGCGGCCGACGGCAACAAAGTGGTGAAGATCGAGATCACCCACCCGAGCGAACTGCTCGGCGAGCACGTCTCGGTGATGGACACGCCGGGGATCGACTCGACCGACGATGCGCATAAAGTATCTACCGAGTCGGCGCTGCATCTGGCCGATGTGATTTTTTATGTCATGGACTACAACCACGTCCAGTCCGAACTGAACTTTTCGTTCACCAAGACGCTGAAAGACCGCGGCAAGCCGGTCTATCTCGTCGTCAACCAGATCGACAAGCACATGGACTTCGAGCTTGATTTTGATGAGTACCGGGACAGCGTCATCGAAGGCTTTGCCACCTGGGGCATCGAGCCGGACGGGCTGTTCTTCACCTCGCTGATGGAAGAAGACCATGACGAGAACATGTTCGATCAGCTGCAGGACAAGCTCCGCGAGCTGTTTGCGGATAAAGGCGACCTGCTCACGAACAGCGTGGTCGCATCCGGCCTTTACCTGATCGAAGAACACGCCAAAGTGCAGGCTGCCAATCACGCCGAACGCAAGGGTGAACTGCGCGAGTTCTTGGAGAGCTTCGGCGACTATGAGCAGATCATCGCTGAGGCGTCGGTGCTGGAATTGGAGTACGAAGCATGGCGCACCGCGCCGGCCAACCTCGAAGACGACATGAAAAAGGCGATCGGCACCTTGCTCGACAACGCCAAGATCACGCCGTTCCAGACCACCGAGAAAGCGGGCGCGTACATCGCCTCCCGCCGTCCGGGCTTCAAAGTCGGCTTCCTCTTCGGCACGGCCAAGAAGACGCAGGACGAGATCGAGCAACGTCTGCAGGCGCTGTACGCCGATCTCAAAGAGCAGGTGCAGACGAACATCGACTGGCACATTCGCGGGATCTTGATCAAGGAAGTCGAGCAGTACAACCTGCACGACGAAGCGTACAACAATGCGGTGACCAACGAGTTTCAGGTTGCATTCCAACCGGAGCTGCTCGCGAACGCAGTCAAAGAAGGCGGCTTGTCCTCCGAAGAATACATGTACCAGTACGCGAAAGACATCGCGGCGGAGATCAAGACGCTGTACCGCCTCGAAGCGCAGCGCTTCATCGAGATGGGCGTCGCGCTCGCCAACTCCCGCTTGGAAGCGGACGGCGCGGTGCATCGCGACGTGATCGCCAAAGGGCAGCAGATCTTGGCGGCGCAAAAAGAAATCGACGAGCTGGAACAGGCGGAGCAAGGCGACATGCAGGCCTTGATCGGCATTTTGTCAGGGAAGGAAGCGTAAGGAAATGGAAGACTTCAGATCAAAATTGGGCGCTACGGCGATCCGACTGCGCAGCGCCGCAGATGCTGTACAGCAGATCACCGGCTTTAAAGGCATCGCCGCCGGGATGAATCAGCGGGCGGAGCGCCTGGAGAAAAACCTGTTTACCGTCGCGCTGTTCGGCGCGTTTTCGGCGGGCAAATCCTCGTTTGCCAACGCCTTGATGGGCGAGATGGTCTTGCCCGTGTCACCGAATCCGACGACGGCAGCGATCAACAAGATCCTGCCGCCGACCGAGAGCTATCCGCACGGCGCAGTGCGCGTGAAGATCAAGTCGGCAGCAGACATCACCGCCGACGTGCAGCAGTCGCTGGCTGTGTTTGGGCTGTCCGCACCCGATCTGCACGGCTCGCTCGACGTGATCGCTTCGCTCGATCCGACGCAGGTGCAGCCGAACGCCAAGCCGCATTTTTCGTTCCTGAAGGCGGTGGCGAAAGGCCTCGCGCCGATCGAAGAGCATCTCGGCAACGAAGTGATCGTCGATCTCAAGGAGTTCAAGTCGTTTGTCGCCAAGGAGGAGAAAGCGTGCTTCGTCGAGTGGATCGAGCTCTACTACGACTGCCCGCTGACCCGTCAAGGCATCACGCTGGTCGACACGCCGGGAGCGGACTCGATCAACGCGCGCCATACCGGCGTGGCGTTTAACTACATCAAGAATGCCGATGCGGTGCTGTTCGTCACCTATTACAACCATGCGTTCTCCAACGCGGACCGCGAGTTCCTGATCCAACTCGGCCGCGTGAAAGACACCTTTGAGATGGACAAGATGTTTTTCGTCGTCAACGCCTCCGACTTGGCGAAAGACGAGGAAGAGCTGCACGGCGTCGTGCAGCACGTTCGCAAGAACCTCGTCTCCTGCGGGATCTCCATGCCGCGCATCTATCCGGTCTCCTCGCAGACCGCCCTCTTGGCCCGCCTGCACGAAAAAGGCGAGCTGAAAGGCTCGGCGGAAAAAGTGTATCGCCAGCGCACCGCGTCCGGCGACGGCGAGCTGATGGCGGCCGCAGCGGCGCTGCAGCTGTCCGGGATCACCGCGTTTGAAAAAGACTTCCTGTCCTTCACGATCTCCGAGCTCACGCAGATCGCCGTCGGCTCGGCGGAAGCGGAGATCAAGCGCGCGCTCAGCGCGCTGGAAGAGCTGATCGCTTCGGCGACCGAAGACGAGTCGGTGCGAAGCGAGAAGCTGCAGGCCGCCGAGACGGCGAAGGCGCAAGCGCAGGCGGCGATCCAGGCGCTCGATGCGTCTTCTGAGCAGACGGCGCTGCTGAAGGAAGTCGACGAGCTGGTCTATTATGTCCGCCAGCGGCTGTTCTTCCGCTTCGGCAACCTGTTCAAAGAGTCGTTCAACCCGGCTGTGCTGCAAGACGACGGGCGCGATCTGAAAGCGGCGCTGCGCAGCTCGCTCGACGAACTGGCGCGCTTCATCGGCTTCGATCTTGGGCAGGAGATGCGGGCGACAGCGCTGCGCGTCGAAAAGTTCCTCAACCAAAACGGCAAGCGCATCCATGAACGACTGCGCGCCGGTGTGGTCGAGGCGGGCGCGAAGACGCTGTTCGAAGCGTACGAGGCGCGCGCGTTCGACACGCTGGAATTTGGCGATACCTTGTCGCAGTACAACCCGGCCGATTATGGCAAGGAGCTGGGGTTGTTCAAGAGCGCCAAGGACTTCTTTGAAAAGAACGGGCGCCAGGCGATGCAGGACGCTTTGGAAAAAGCGATGCAGGCGCCGGTGCAAGCTTATCTGGACGGCGCAGGCGACCGTTTCAAAACGGAGTACGGCAAGGAGCTGAACGCTTTGGTCGGCAAGCTGCAGGCGGAGATCGGGGCACAGGTGGAAGAATATTTTGCCGGTCTGTTTGAAGCGCTTTCGGCGCAGGTCGATGTGGTACAATTGAGCGGGGTGCGCGAACAGCTCGCAGGTTTGACGCAAGCATAGAGGAAGGGGTTGTCCTTGTGGTAAAACGTTTTATTGCCAGTTGGCTGGGCTTGGCTGTTGTCTTCTTTTTGGTCAGCTACCTGGCTGCCGCTGAAAAGCCGGATACGTTTGGCGAAATTTACGGCATCCTGTACATTTGGCTCTTGTGGATGTTCCCAGTGGCCTGCCTGATTGAGTTGGGCATCAACCTGGTGAAAAAGCGCAAGAACAAGAATAAATAACCTACATCGAAAGCACACTTCCGGCGACGGAGGTGTGTTTTTTGTTGGGATGGCTAGACAGGGTTGGCATCAAAGTGATATCATATGTATATAAAGTTTAGACAATTCAAAGGGGGTACCTCTTCATGCAAGAGAAGAAGACGATGGCATGGAACGGCTTTTTGGGGCTGTTGATCATGGTGCTGCTGTTCGTCGTGAGCGGCATCGGGCTGATCAGCGCGACGCCGGGCGGTTTTATCGTGTGCGTGCTGGCGGCGATTGCGGCGCTGGTGGTGTGGACCGGTCTGTTCATCGTGCAGCCGAATCAGGCGCGTGCGATGGTGTTTTTCGGGAACTACAAAGGGTCGGTGCGCGAACCGGGCTTTTTCTGGACGATCCCGTTTACCTCGAAGCCTAACGTGTCGCTGAAAGTGCGCAACTTCAACTCGAAGCAGCTGAAAGTCAACGATGTGGTCGGCAACCCGATCGAGATCGCAGCGGTCATCGTGTTTAAAGTGACCGATTCGGCCAAGGCGCTGTTTGAAGTGGATAACTATATGGAGTTCGTGGAGATTCAGAGCGAGACGGCGTTGCGCCACATCGCGTCCCTGCATCCGTACGACAACTATGACTCGGGCGGCACGACGCTTCGCGGCAACACCGATGAGATCGCGGTGGAACTGCAGAACGACCTGCAGGCACGCCTGGCGGTGGCCGGCGTGGAAGTGATGGAAGCGCGTTTGACCCATCTCGCCTATTCGCCGGAGATCGCCGGGGCGATGCTGCAGCGGCAACAGGCGGCGGCGATCGTCGCGGCGCGCGAGAAGATCGTGGAAGGCGCGGTCGGCATGGTGCAGATGGCAATCGACAAGCTGAAGGCGGACGGGGTCATCGATCTTGATGAAGAGCGCAAAGCGGCGATGATCAACAACCTGATGGTGGCGATCGTCTCCGAGAAACCGTCCCAGCCGATCGTCAACGCGGGGTCTATCTACTAGGTCCGGCGCGATGACCAAAAAAAAGCAGTTCCCGCTGCGCCTCGACCCCAAGCTCTATGAGGCGCTGGAACGCTGGGCGAACGACGAGTTTCGCAGTGTGAACAGCCATGTGGAATACCTGTTGCGGGAAGCGGTCAAGAAAGCGGGCCGCTTAAAAGAAGAAGGGAACTGATCGTCATGATCAGTTCCCTTTTGTTATTCGGCAGTGTTCACCATGTGGTGGGCGGTCTGGATGAAGCGGTCGTAGATATAGTCGGCGACCGGGCCTTCAAGGCCGATCTCATCCATCGCTTCGCGCATGCAGCCGAGCCAGAATTTTGCCCGCTCGGGCGTGACGGCAAACGGCATGTGGCGGGCACGGAGCATCGGGTGGCCGTACTTGTCGGAATACAGCTGCGGGCCGCCGAAGAATTGGGTCAGGAACAGGTACTGCTTGTCGGCCGTCTCGGTCAGGTCGGCCGGGAACATGTCTTTCAGGCCGGGGTGCTCGCCGACCCGTTTGTAGAAAGCATCGACCAGACGACGGATCGTCTCGCCTCCGCCGATCATTTCATAGATGGTCTTTTGCGGATTGTCCAACATAGAAAGCTCCTTTCGAAAACAGCTTCCTCTACATTTTAACACAGCGGGCGGGGGATGATGTGAGGGATGGTTGATATGTAAGCGGTTGCATTGTTTCTGGACTCAAATATTTGATTGACTAAAACATTTACGGGCTATATCATAATCCAAGGGGAGGCGATACTGCGTGCGCAATACTGTCGAAGAACAATTACTCAGGTTGTTTCGCAAACTGAGCGCCGAATATCGCCATGAACTCAACCGCGATCTGTCCGGCCCGCAAGTGCAGGTCTTGGAAGCGCTCGATCGGAACGGACCGCTGAAAGTATCCGATCTCGCAGAGCGGCTCTATGTGACGGTCGGCGCGATCACGCTGTTGGCCGACCGCCTGAACAAAGGCGGCTATCTGACTCGGGAGCGTTCGGAAAAGGACCGCCGTGTGGTGATGCTGGCGATTACCGAACCGGGACGCGAGCTGCTGGATCAGGCTAAAGTGATTCGAAAGCGGTTGTTTACGAAGTATTTTGGCATCCTATCGGAAGAGGACACTGCTGATCTCATTCGGGTGTTGACCAAAATCACAGAGCAGTTTGAGGAGGGGAATCATGGAGGAACTCGATAGAAGGACAAAGATCATGATCATGATCGCGATCATGGCGAGCATGCTGTTCGCATCGCTCAACCAGACGATCGTCGGCACCGCGTTGCCGCGCATCATCGCCGAGCTCGGCGGGATGGAATATTATTCGTGGGTCTTTACGATCTACATGCTGACGTCGAGCGTTACCGGCCTGCTGGTCGGCAAGCTGTCCGACATGTACGGACGCAAGCCGTTCATCCTGGTCGGTCTCGGGCTGTTTATGCTCGGCGCGTTTTTGACGGGCACCTCTCAAGATATCATTCAAATGATCTTATACCGCGGTTTGCAGGGCTTTGGCGGCGGCTTTATCATGTCGACCGCATTCTCGGCGGTCGGCGACTTGTTCCCGCCGCGTGAACGCGGGAAATGGCAAGGGCTGATGGGGGCCGTGTTCGGCATGTCGGCTGTCATCGGGCCGTTCCTCGGCGGCTGGATTGTCGACAACACCGACTGGAAATGGGTGTTCTGGGTCAACCTGCCGATCGGCGTGATCGCCTTCCTGCTGATCCTGCGCCTGTTCCCGAAGAAGGCGGGCAAGGTGGAAGGTCGCGTCGACTATGCCGGCGCTATTTTTGCCACCGGCTTCCTCGTGCCGCTGCTGCTGGCGTTCTCGTGGGGCGGCTCGAAGTACGAATGGGGCTCCGGGATGATCATCGGGCTGTTTTTCGGCGCGTTCGTCTCCCTGCTGCTGTTCATCTGGGCGGAAAGCCGCGCCGAGCAGCCGGTGTTGCCGCTCGCGCTCTTTAAGAACGGCATCTTCAACGTCGTCAACCTGATCGGCTTCCTGAGCGGTGTGGCGATGTTCGGCTCGATCATGTACATTCCGTTGTTTGTGCAAGGCGTAGTCGGCACGTCGGCGACCGCTTCCGGGCTCGTCACGATGCCGATGATGGTCTCGATGGTGGCTTGTTCGGCGCTGTCCGGGCAGATCACGTCCAGAACGGGCAAATACAAGTTCATGGCGCTGATCGGTTCCGTGGTGCTGGCACTGGGGATGTTCCTGCTCACGCGCATGTCCACCGAAACGACCAACCTGGTGGCTTCGATCGACATGATCGTCGTCGGCGCAGGCCTCGGCTTCTCGATGCCGATCCTGATGCTGGCGGTGCAGAACGCAACGTCACAGAGCCTGATCGGTGTCACGTCTTCTGCGGTGCAGCTGTTCCGTCAGATCGGCGGTACGGTCGGCGTCGCGATCATGGGCACCTTGATGAACCACCGGATTCAAGATGAGCTCAGCAAAATTCTGCCGGATCAGGTCAAGCAATTCCTTGCCGCTCCGCAGATGGCTGAGCATGCGAAAGACTTGACCAACCCGCAGCTGCTGGTCGCTCCGGCGCAGTTGGCACAGATCCGCCACGCGCTGCCGGAACAGGCCCAGCCGATCTTCGATCAGCTGATCACCGCGCTGAAAACGGCGCTGGTCGCCGGCCTCGACGAAGTGTTCCTCGTCGGGTTTGTCATCTCGCTTGCGGCGCTGCTGATCACCTTCTTCCTGAAGGAGATCCCGCTGCGCACTTCGAACAAAGATCCGGAACCTGCGGGTCCGGAAAACAACAACAACCCGGAATTGCAACCGTCCGGCTCCTGATGGAGCCGGGCTTTTTTTGTTGACAAGAGCTACGCAATTTGAATATGATCTAATTAGAAGTATATCGAAGGAGTTGTGTGAAGATGCAGCTGGACAAAATGCTGGAGTTTCACAAGGCGCTGGCCGATGCCAACCGGCTGAAGATCGTCATGCTGCTGGCGGCGGGATCGCTGAGCGGGCAGGAGATCGCCGAGAAGCTGGGGCTGACCCCGGCGACGGTGACGCATCATATGAACCTGTTGCGCAACGCGATGGTCGTCAAAGGGGTGCGGGAGAAGAACACGATCTATTTTGAACTGTTGGAGAAAGAACTGCAGACCAAGTTGCAGTCGATCATGAGGAGGGTGGAACAAGTGAAGCGAACGAGCAGCAGCGAACGGGAGAAAGTGGTGCAAAACTTCTTTGATGCGGACGGGAAGCTGAAGAACATCCCGTCACAGCGGAAGAAAAAATTGTTTGTGTTTGAGCATCTGCTGCAAGGGCTGGAAATCGGGCATCCTTACACCGAAAAAGAAATTGACGAGTACATCAATCGTTTCCATGAGGATCATTGCACGATTCGCCGGGAGTTTGTGATGAACCATTACATGTACCGTGAGAACGGGGTGTACACGCTGAATCCGCCGGAGCTGTGGGCGAAGATTGAGTAAGCTGGCGAAACGATTTTGCTGAACCGGTAAAGAAAAGGCAGAGCTCCGCATGCGGAGCTCTGCCTTTTTCCTGTCTGCATCGCGGCCTGAATGCCAAGAATTAATGCTCGCGCGTGCGGAACTGCTCTTGGATGTAGGCGGCCGTTCGGGCGGCGAGGGCCATGACGGTGTTGGTCGGGTTGGCGCCGCCGGAGGTGACGAAGGAAGCGGCGGAGCAGATGTAGAGGTTGGGGATGTCATGCGTCTGGCACCACTCGTTGGTGACAGACGTCTGCGGATCGCGCCCCATGCGGCAGCCGCCCATCAGGTGGGCGGTGTCCTCGACGACGAACTCCGGCGTCCCGTTGGCCGCTTTGATGATCTCTTGCATCATGTAGACCGCATGGTCGATCAGCTTGCGGTCATTCTCGCCGTAGGAAAATGTCACCTTGGGCAGCGGCAGCCCGTACTCGTCTTTCTCATCGGTCAAGGTGACCCGATTGTCAGGATGGGGCAACACCTCGCCGACCAGCGTCACCCGGCCGTAGTGGTTGTAGTCGATCATCGTTTCGCGCAGCCGTTTGCCCCAGATGCCCGCCTGCGTCGCCAGCCCTTTGCTCATCGCCACCGGGCGCGAACCGTGCGCATGCAAGGTATAGCCGCGCCGAAAGCCCCGGTCGAGCCGCGTCTCGTACAGTTCCTGCGTCGTCGCCAGCACCGGCGTGCCTTTGTACAGCCGGATCTCCTGCTCGAATCGCCCGTACACGTCGTGCGAGGAGTGCGGCATGATGAAGCGTCCGACCGTGCCGCTGGAGTTGGCCAGCCCGTCCGGGTGGCCTTTGGTCGCCGAAGCGAGCAACAGGCGGGGTGTCTCGACCACAAAGGAGGCGAGGATGATCACTTTCCCGCGCTGGCGGTAGTCCACGCCGTCATGCTGGAAGATGATGCTCTGCGCTTTGCCCGTCTCATCGAGCTCGACCTGCGTCACCATGCAGTCGGTCAAGATCTCCGCCCCGGCGGCGATCGCTTTCGGGATGTGATGCACGAGGCCGGAGTATTTGGCGTTCGGCATGCAGCCTTGGTTGCAGAAGCCCCGATTGATGCAGGGCGGACGCCCGTCGAACGGCGCGGAGTTGATCGCCAGCGGCGCGACCACGCTTTTCATCCCCAGCTCTGCACAGCCGATCCGAAACATCTCCGCATTGGCCGACAACGGCTCCCGCTCCGGCATCGGGTACGGCCCGTTGAACGGCCCCCACGGAAACTTCTTCGGCCCGGACACGCCGATCGAACGCTCGATGTAGTCGTAATAGGGCGCCAGATCGCGATACGAGATCGGCCAGTCCGCGCCGACCCCATCCCGCGTCATCGTCTCAAAGTCGCTTTCATGAAACCGCAAAAACACGCCCGTAAAATGCGTCGTGCCACCGCCGACCCCGCGCCCGGAGTTGTTGTGCCCCATGCGAAGCGGGTTCTGCCCGTCGACGATGCGCGTGTCCTGCCAGCCGAGATGCCCCATCGCCAGTTCGTCGGAGGCGAAGTCGGACTGCGGGTTCCAGAACGGCCCGGCTTCAATCACCACGACGCGCAGTCCGGCCCGGCTCAGCTCATAGGCCAGCACACCGCCGGCCGCGCCCGCGCCGACGATGACCACATCCGCTTCGTCCGGATATTTGCGGTGGTCGAGGTCATCGAAGCGATGCCCTTCATAATGGCAGACGTTATGATGGATGGGGTCGTGGCTACGCATCTTTTCTCGCCTCCCACGGGTCGGTCAACCCCAGCTCGCTGCGCACATACCCGCGCGGATAGGCCGGGCCGCCATAGCCGATCTCCGACCAGACGGTCGGGTGCGAGTAATAAGCGCTGACCGACTCCGACAGCATCTTTTGAAAAAACGGCTGGCCCGGCACCTGCATCCCGTCCGTTTCCGGCAAGCTCAAGGTGGCATGTTCCAGCCCGACCAACAGCGCCGTCTGCTGCTCCGGTCGCAGCTTGGCAAACGCACAGCCATGTTCCGCCTGCGCCAGCTTGTCCAGCGCGGCGAGGCCCTGTTTGACCAGCTGCGCAAACGGAGGCACGCCCGCTTTGCGCTGCGCCTCGCCGATGTCGCTGCCCAGCTTACTGTCGAAGTGTTTGACGACCGCATCGAGCAGTTCGCGGCGGCTGTCATCGACAAACAGGGCGGCCATCGCGCGGATCATCTCGGCCTGCTCCCCGGTCAGCTTTTGAAAATTCCCTGGGACCTCCAGCCGTTTTTGCACGATCTCCCGCGTATGGTCGTCCCAGTGCTCCTGTTCGTTCAGTACGTTATAGTTCGGATAATGCGTTCTGCGTTCCATCTGTCCGCCTCCTGATGTCTTCCGCTTACGACCAATAGAGCAAAATCAGTCCGAGCAGACTGGCAATCGTGATCAGCCCGGGCAAAGCGGCCGGCGGGCCGACAAGAAAGTTGCGCACTTCATAGCCGCCGACGCGCTCGCCGACGCCGCGCACGTGCATGTAGGAGCCGAATGCGCCGGCGACGAGCGAGGCGCCCATCAGCACCGCAAGCGCCACGCGCAGCCAGTCGGCATTGTAAAAGGCCAGCGTCACCAAAGCCAGTCCGTCGACCGGCGTGGCGAGCACCGGAATCCACATCGACCAGTGCCGGAAATTTTGCCGATAGTGGAACAACGTCACCTGTATGAAGATCATGAAAAACATCAGGCCCAAGAGCAGCATCACAATCCGCTCCAGCGGCCAGCCGATCCAACCTGTCATCATCTCAGCAACACACCTCCACTGCCCTAGGATTGCCAAAAGTTCTTCTGAATAGAAGACTCTTCCTTGCGAAGACTAGACCTACACACTATAATTCAGAAGAAACCAGAAAAAGAGACAAAGGTGAGATCGAGAACATGCGCATTCGGGGACGTGACAAGCTCATCCAGCAATACCAAATGCATAAAGAAGCAGGACGGATTGTCGAGATGGCGAGCAACCATAAAGGCAAATGGCGGGAGCTGTTTGGCAACGACAATCCGCTGTATATTGAGATCGGCACCGGACGGGGCCGCTTCATCTCGACGCTGGCGGCGCAGAATCCGGACATCAACTATGTCGGCATCGAGCTGGAGCATGAACTGCTCGGCAAAGTCGGCAAAAAGGCGGAAGAGCTGGAGGTCGGCAAGAACCTGCTCCTGACCCCGGCCGATGCGGCGCGCCTGGTCGAATTTTTCGAACCGGGGGAAGTGAACCGCATCTACCTCAACTTCTCCGACCCGTGGCCGAAGTCGCGCCACGCCAAGCGCCGCTTGACCTACCGCGACTTCCTGCAGTCGTACCGCACGGTGCTGCGCGCAGACGGTGCGGTGCATTTTAAGACGGACAACCGCGATCTGTACGAGTTCTCCTTGAACGAGTTCGCCGAAGACGACTGGAAGCTGTCGGCGATCACGCTCGACCTGCACAACAGCCCGTGGATGGAAGGCAACGTGATGACGGAGTACGAAGAGAAGTTCTCCTCGCAGGGCATGCCGATCTACCGCTTGGAAGCGAGACCTTATCCGAAACGCCCGGAATACCCCTCCAACTAGAGGGGTATTTTTTATTTCGGGAAAATGTTTTAAAATAGATAATAATATGGTAAAAGAAAAGGGGGCTTGTTCCAGATGGCCGATGCGAAGCGAACTGCAAAGCTTTTCGCCGTGCTGGTGCTGGCGGGAGTGCTGCTTCCGGCGCATTCGGCTGCAGAGTTGCAAAGCCAGTTTTTGATCCACGATGGGGAGGAGCCGGTGGAGCAGGAAGTTCATCCTGACCGGTTCTTGCTCAAAGTGCGCGCCGACAAAACGCACAAGGTGCTGGCGAAGTACGGGCTGACCTTGAAAAAGAAAATCGGGCGCTCCGACTGGAAGCTGGTCGCTGTGCCGGACGGGGAGGCGCTCGTCTACGCGGCGAAGCTGACGAAGGACAGAGACGTGCTGGCGGCCGAACCGGACTATGTGATGCGGATGAGCGAGGCACCGAACGACCCGTCGTACGATAGCCAGTACCATTTGCAAAGCCTGCAGTTGGAGCGGGCATGGGGGTTACGTAAAAGTGCAGGTCAAGACGTGACCGCGCAGACGGTGGCGATCCTCGACACCGGCGTCGACCTGCTGCATCCCGACTTGGCGGCGCAGATCGTCAGCGGGTATGATGCGGTCAACGACGACTGGCAGGCTGACGATGACCAAGGGCACGGCACACACTGCGCCGGAATCGCGGCGGCGATCGGCAACAACGGGGTGCTGGGCACCGGGGTGAACCCGCAAGCGAAGATCATGCCGGTGAAAGTGCTGGATGCGCACGGGCAGGGCTATACGTCAGACATCCTCGACGGGATGTATTTTGCTGTCGATGCAGGGGCGGACGTCTTAAACCTGGCGTTTGACGGCGGCGGCTACCAGCTGGCGTTTCAAGATGCGGTCAACTACGCGTGGAGCAGCGATCGGCTGGTGGTGGCGGCGGCTGGCAATCGGAGCTCCTATCAGTACGCCTATCCTGCCGCGTACAGCAATGTGATCTCGGTCGCCTCGACGGACGGCAGCGATGCCCTCTCCTATTTTTCCAACCGCGGCACGTGGGTCGATCTGGCGGCGCCCGGCGCGTCGATCTATTCGACCCGGCGGGGCGGCGGGATGACCACCATGTCCGGCACGTCGATGGCTGCTGCCGAGGTGGCCGGGCTGGCGACACTGATCCGGGCGGCCTATCCGGACGCGTCCAATGAAGAGCTGCGCGACCGCTTGTTCTCCGGAGCGGAGCAGGTCGCAGGGGCTGGTTCAAGTTTTTGGTACGGACGTGTGAATGCATACAACTCCCTGCAGCCTTTTTATTGATGCAGGAATAGCATATATCCTTAAATCGGCCATATATTGAATCCTGTAAGTCGTCACAGCGACTACATAAACAGAGAGAGATGGGAAGCCCTAACATGCAAAACTGGTGATCGTCCGAAGAAAAAGCGCCTTGCTGATGAAGCAGGGTGCTTTTTCATTCATTTTATGTATAATTGAATTGTAACAAATTAAACAAAAAGGGAGGAAGTCAAATGAAAAAACAATGGTACGGAGCGCTGGGTGCAACGCTTGCGCTCGGATTGGCGCTGTCTGCAGCGGCACCGGTGCAGGCTGCGTCTGTCACCTATGTCGAGCAAGGCAAAGACAGCATTCTGGTCAAAGTGAAGCATGGCAAAAATGCGGACCAGATCGCAGCCAAAGCGGGCGTGCAAAAAGGCAAGCGGCTCGGCAAGAGCGACTGGCACGTCTTTCAAGTACCGGCGGGCAAGCTCTCGTTCTGGCTGGACAAGCTGAAGCAAAACGGAGATGTGGAACTGGTGGAAGCCGATCAGGAAGTGAGCATCCTGACGACGACGCCGAACGACCCGAATTTTAGCAGCCAGTGGTATCTCAATAAAATTCAAGCCCCGCAGGCGTGGGACTTCACGCAGGGCTCGTCGATGCGCAAGATCGCGATCCTCGACACCGGAGTGGACGTGGATCATCCCGATCTGATCGGGAAGGTCCTGACCGGCTATGACTTTGTCAACGGCGACACCAATGCGGATGACGACCAAGGGCATGGCACGGCGGTGGCCGGTGTGGCGGCTGCGTACGGCAACAACAGTATCGGTACGGCCGGCGTGGACTGGAACGCGAAGATCTTGCCGGTCAAAGTGCTGAACGCATCCGGCTCCGGCACCACGTCGAACATCATCAACGGCATCTACTACGCGGCCGATCAGGGAGCGAACGTGATCAACCTGTCGCTGGCCGGCGGCAGCTATTCGTCGGCGATGCAAGCGGCAATCAACTATGCCTATAACGCAGGCGCGATCATTGTCGCGGCGGCGGACGACTATGCCAACCCGTCGTATCCGGCCGGGTATGCCAACGTGGTTGGCGTGACGGCGACCTCGTCCACAGACGTTCCGTCGATCAACGCCAGCTACATCGACATCGGCGCGCCGGGCATCAACATCACCACGACCAAGATGGGCGGCGGGATCGCGACCTATTCTGGCGCTTCCTACTCGGCCGCGATCGTCTCCGGCGTGATGACGCTCGGCTGGTCGTGCAACCTCTCCTACAGCAACACGACCGTGCAAAACCGCGTCCTGACCCAGGTCGACCCGATCGCAGGCGCTGCGTTTGGCCGTGTCAACGCATTCAAAACGGTATACGGATTCTAAACTGAACCAGGAGGAGAGCGAAGATGTTGAAAAACAAAATGACCCAAACGTTGCTTGCGCTGGCGGTGTTGTCGTCAGCAGCCGTCTTTACGACGGCTCCGGTGCAGGCGGAGGAAGAGGAGAAAGTCATCTATGCGGATGACCGCTTGATCGTACAGATCGAAGATGGTATCAATCCAAAAGAGGTGGCGGCCGAGTACGGCATCGAAACGGTGCAGCCGCTCGGGGAAGGCGTGGAGAACTGGCACATCTTCTATGTAAAGCCGGGGGAAGTTGATTACTGGCTGGACAAGCTTCGCGACGCCAAGTACATCAAGCTGATCGAGCGCGACATCAAGATCTTCCCGAAATTGTTGTATCCCGACCCGGAATATAAATATCAATGGCACCAGGAGTTTATCGGCGCCGACAAGCTCTGGAAATACGACCATACGTATCGCACGATCGCCTTTATCGACAGCGGGGTGGACTACAGCCACGCCGACCTGAGGAGCAGAATCATACCGGGGTACGACTTTGTCAACCGCGACACGATCGCCGACGACGAGTTGGGCAGCGGCACGCACGTCGCGGGGATCGCAGCCGCCGCGCACAACTTTACCGGCGGCAAAGGGGTCGATGCCAGCGCCTACATCATGCCGCTGAAAGTGTTGGACAAGGACGGGTCCACCTATACGTCGACGATCACCGAGGCGATCTATTGGGCGGCAAATCACGGGGCGCATGTGATCAGCATCACGCCGGGCACGACGACCGGGCGCACGTCCTCCATGGAGTCGGCCGTCAACTACGCCTGGCAAAAGGGCAGCTTCCTCGTCGCCAACGCCGGCAACAACAGCAGCTCGACGCCGCGCTATCCGGCCGCCTATGCCAACGTCTTCTCCGTGGCTGCGACCGACCCGGACGACAAGATCTGGTACCGCAGCAACCGCGGGCTGTGGGTGGACCTCGCAGCGCCCGGCACGTACATCTACTCGACAAGGCTTGGCGGTGGCATGGAGCACAAAACTGGAACGGAACAGGCCGCAGCGGTGACGGCAGGCGCGGCCTCGCTGCTCTGGCAAGGCAACATGAGCAACCTGCAAGTGCGTAACAAGCTGATCGAACTGGCCATCCCGATCCCGTACACCGGCACCTATTGGGAATACGGGCGTCTCAACCTGATCTAACCGCTGCGTCGGGTGCGATAAATCGCAAGATCTGACAAACACCCCTTGTTCCAGGGGTGTTTTTTTATTGTGTTTTTTAGTATTTTAAAAATTAAACATAAAATTATGGGATTCGGAAGAATCTACTAACAAAAATTGTCGTTTTATAGATAAATAAATAATAAAATTCTTAGATAAGAACGAAAAACGTTGAAAACAAGCGATTTGCGAAGAAAACGGCTTCAATGGCATAGGTATTTGAATAACTCGGCATTTGTATTAGTAAATAACAACGAATACAATGAAACCAGAAGGTGACAAAACCTTCACACAATATAAATAAAGGGGGCCATTAAAAATGGCGAAGTTCAACAAGCTTTCTGGTGCGTTCGTAGCAGTAGCTCTGACCGTATCCCTGCTGCCGGCAGCAAGCGTATCCGCTGCACAAGCGGACGTAAAACCGGCGAAAAAGATCGAAAACGTGACCGGCACTGACCAGATCATCGTTAAGTTTGCCGCTGGCAAATCTGACGTTGCTCAAGCAGTTGCTGCAGCACACGGCGCTGACGTGAAGAAGACCCTCTCCACCGGCGCAAAAGTTCTGAAAGTAAAAGGCAAAAAAGCGGAAGACGTGCTGGCTCAGCTGCAAGCTGACGCAAGCGTTGAGTTCGCAGAACTCGACCACATCTACACCATCGACTATACGCCGAACGACCCGTCCTACGGTTCCCAATACCACCTGCCGAAGATCCAAGCTCCGCAAGCTTGGGACTACAACCAAGGTTCTACCGCGGTTAAAATCGCAATCGTAGACACCGGTGTTGACCTCTCGCATCCGGACCTGTCCAGCAAAATCGTTGCTGGTTACAACTTCGTAAGCGGCACCACCAACGCGAACGACGACCACGGTCACGGCACGCACTGTGCAGGGATCGCGACCGCTTCCACCAACAACAGCACCAACGGCGCTGGCGTTGACTGGAACGCTCGCATCATGCCGGTGAAGGTTCTGAACTCCGCTGGTTCCGGCTACACTTCCGACATCGAAGCTGGCGTGCGCTGGGCTGCTGATAACGGCGCGAAAGTTATCTCCATGTCCCTGGGCGGCGGCGCTTACTCCTCCACCTTCCAATCGGCAATCACCTACGCATGGGGCAAAGGCGCTGTCATCGTAGCTGCTGCTGGTAACAACGGCAACACCACCGTTCAATACCCGGCGAACTACAACGACGTACTGTCCGTTGCTGCTACCACCAGCACTGACGCGAAAGCTTCCTTCTCCACCTACGGCACTTGGGTAGACATCGCGGCACCGGGCAACGCTATCTACTCCACCGCTAAAGGCGGCGGCATGACCACCATGTCCGGCACCTCGATGGCGACTCCGGTTGTAGCAGGTGTTGCAGGTCTGGTCTGGAATCGTTTCGGCACTTCCGCTTCCCCGGCGACCATCGTCAACAAGATCACATCGACTGCTGATGCGATCGCGGGCACCGGTTCCTACTGGATCTACGGCCGCGTCAACGCTTACAAAGCGGTTACGATGTAATCTCCGATACTATTACAGCAAGAGGCTCCCTGAATTTCAGGGGGCCTCTTCTTTTTATAAACGAATTCGATAATTTTAAAAAAATATATGAAAAAATTAGATTTTTGGTAAAAACGGGCGGAAAAGTGTGATTACTTTCTTATATCGGACTTCTGGTGATTTGTTTTCACTGTCACTTTCACTCTATACTCAACTTGTAAGCGGAACACGAATTCCGCGAAAACAAATAAAGGGGGCCATAAAAATGGCGAAACTGAACAAAGTATCCGGCGCAATCCTGGCGATTGCAATGGGCGCAGCTCTGCTGCCGGCAGCTGGTGTATCGGCTGCACAACCGGAAGCAAAACCGGAAGTACAACCGCAAGCGGTGGCAGGTCTCTCCGACCAGATCATCGTCAAGTTCAAAGCGGGCAAATCGGACGTATCGGCAGCGGTTGCATCGAACGCTGGCGCAAACGTGAAGAAATCCCTGAAGAACGGCGACAAAGTCCTGAAAGTGAAAAACGGCAAAGCTTCGGAAGCGCTGGCAAAACTGCAAGCTGACCCGAACGTGGAATACGCTGAGATCGACCATGTCATGTCGATCAACGTAACGCCGAATGATCCGTCCTACGCTTCCCAATACCACCTGCCGAAGATCCAAGCTCCGCAAGCTTGGGACTACCAAAAAGGTTCCACCGCGGTAAAAATCGCGATCGTAGACACCGGTGTTGACCTCACGCATCCGGACCTGTCCGGCAAAATCATTGCGGGTTACAACTTCGTCAGCGGCAACACCAACGCGAACGATGACCAAGGTCACGGCACGCACTGCGCAGGGATCGCGACCGCTTCCACCAACAACAGCAAAAACGGTGCTGGCGTGGACTGGAACGCTCGCATCATGCCGGTGAAGGTTCTGAACTCCGCCGGTTCTGGCTATACCTCTGACATCATCGACGGCGTCTACTGGGCAGCTGACCACGGCGCGAACGTCATCTCGATGTCTCTTGGCGGCGGCGCTTTCTCCTCCACCTTCCAAACGGCCATCAACTACGCATGGAGCAAAGGCGCTGTGATCGTAGCTGCTGCCGGCAACAACGGCAACACCGCCGTTCAATACCCGGCGAACTACTCGAACGTGCTGTCTGTCGCTGCGACCACCAGCACCGACGCAAAAGCTTCCTTCTCCACGTACGGCACTTGGGTAGACATCGCAGCACCGGGCAACGCCATCTACTCCACCGCTCGTGGCGGCGGCATGACCACCATGTCCGGTACTTCGATGGCGACTCCGGTCGTGGCAGGCGTGGCAGGTCTGGTCTGGGCACGCTACGGCACTTCCGCTTCCCCGGCGACCATCGTCAACAAGATCAACAGCACGGCTGACAAGATCACCGGCACCGGTTCCTACTGGATCAACGGCCGCGTCAACGCATACAAAGCGGTCACCCTGTAAGCGATCTGCAAGTCAGATACTGGCACCTCTTCCCCGCATGGGCGAAGAGGTGCTTTTTGTTTAATCAAGAATGAAGTAATTTTGCCAACATCTGCGTCTAATTAGGGGGAGGGGGAGTGACCATGAAAGCATTGAAAATCACGGCGGCGGTGATCCTCGGTCTGCTGATCCTATCGGCTTCAATCAGCGCCTACACCTGGATCAACCGTGAAACGCGCCAGTATGATGAGCATAAAACGTTCGCGGGAGAGAAGGTCGGCTCGGTGCAGGTGCAGACCGACAGCGCTGACCTGCATCTGCTGCCCTCAAATGATGACAGCGTACATATCGACTTTACAGGCAAAGTGATCCAAGGCGGCTTCGGCGACCATGATTACCAATTGGTTGCCGGCTTGGAAGGTGATGTGCTGAAGGTGGAACTGCGGCGGGAAGGCAAGTTCCAGATCGGCATCTATGACGCGCGCAACGTGCGTTTCGAGGTCCGCCTGCCGGAAAAACTCTATGCACAGCTGGCGGTCACCGCAGCTTCGGCCGATTTGCAGCTCGCCGGTCTGCGCGCGGAACAAATGACGGTGCAAAGCTCCTCTGGCGACATTCAAGCGAAAGACTTGAAAGGGCAGAAGATGCAATTCATCAGTTCCTCTGGCGACCAGGTGCTGCAAAATCTGTCCGGGGAGCTGGTGCTGGAGAGCGCGTCGGGCGATATTGGTCTGCGCACCTGGTCGGGCAGCCAAGCGGTTGCGAAGGCGAGCTCCGGCAACCTGAGCTTGCTTGACATGTCGGGCCCAGTGCGCGCTCATGCTTCGTCGGGCGATATCCGCCTCGCGATGACCGCGCTGCAAGAAGGGCTCGACCTGCGGACAGATTCGGGCGATGTGCGGCTCGCTTTGCCGGACAGCGCCTATTTCAAACTGCGCTTCAACACGTCGTCCGGCTCGGCGGCAGTCGATTTTCCGATGACGGTCAAAGCGCGCGACGATCACCAACTGGTGGCGGAGATCGGCGACAGCGGGCCGGAAGTGCGCATCGCAACGTCGAGCGGAGATCTGAGCATCAGCACACGCTAGCAACTGCGGCGGTCGTCATGGGCGGCCGCCTCTTTTTGCACCTGACCGCCAAAAGGCCATTTCTTCCTGCGAATCCGATAATACGCAGCAATGCATGATAGCAAAAATTCAGAAAATTGAGTATAATAAAAGCAAAGGAGGGGGATGCTGTTGACGGAGAAGATCCGGGAAGCCGAATACTGCGATGTCAACTTGGAATTGAAGCGGGCAGACCTCGAGCAGTTCATGGGGAAGCTGGCGCAGAGCGGCGCCTCGATGCATTGGCGGGACGGACGGGACGGAGTGATCCTCACCGTTGCCACCCCGGTGCAGCGGCAGGAGTTCTGCTTCGCGCAAAAGGCCGGCACCTTCATCTTGACCGGCACGTATCACCTGCAGGACGCCGGGCTGATCCACGCGTTTCAATTCACCTTGATCCGAGCCAAAGGGTGTGCGGTGATCAAACATTTCACCGAAGGCCCGATCCTGATTTCCAAAATTAAAAACGGGGAGGCGCAATCGATTATGGAACTCAACGGACCACGCAAAAAAGTTGTGTACGAGAAGCCGATTCATGTGACGAGCGAAGATGTGATGCAAGCGTTCAAAAGCCGGGCGATCGCCGAGCGGATTCCGGTGTTGCGGCTGGAGCTGGACTACGAGCTGGTCTCGCTGCAAGACGCGATGAGCGCGCAGAATCACGAGGAGATCGGCCGCGTGAAAGCACGTCTCGAAGAACTGCGGCGCGAACTGATCATGTACGAAGTATTTCCACAAAAAATCTCTGGAGGTAAACAGCCGAAGTGATGGAGCCGACAATTGAATGCCAGCTGAAGAGGCGACAGGGAATGTCCGCAACTCGTTGACGAGTAGGATCCCTGTCGCCTTTTTGTCTGTCAGGCTTCGAGCTGTGCTTTCGTCTCCGCATACAGCGCGGAGATAAATTTTTTGATGTTCAGGCGGCATTTCGTCGTCCGCTCGCCTTCTTCGAGCTCCGTCATCCGCAGCCTGACTTCCTGAAACTCGAACAGGCGCGGCGCATAGTGTTCAAACGTCGGGTTGGCGTAATCGGTCAGCCCGATCGACGCGATATGCCCGAGCGCTTGCAAGATCGTTCGCCGCAGCCGTTGCTCCATCGCTTTGATCTCGCGCTGCAGCTGTTCGGCGCACGTCGTTGGGCTGTCGCTTTGCAGGACCGACTGGTACAGCTCTTTGAGTGTCGGCAGGTCGTGGGCGAGTTGATGTCCGAGCGACTCCTGGCGGCGCAGATAGTGTAAGATGCGCGCGAGGTCGGACGCGCCCGCTTCGCCGGAGATGCCGAGCCGGGAGAGCAGGTCGCTGGCGCAGGCGTCGAACGTGCGGACGGTGGTCTGCATGGCGACGGCCGGCTGTGCGGCGTCGAGGGCGGACAGCGAGCGGCGAATCGAGGTCAGGGACTGTTCCAACTGGCGGTGTTCGGCGACACGGCGCAGGACGGACAAGACTTCAAAGCGGTTGACCGGCTTGTGGATAAACGTGTCGACGCCGCTCAGGTAGGCTTCGGCGACCATTTCTTTGTTTTCGACCTGCGAGATCATCACAAACCGTCCGGCATAGCCCTGTTCACGCAGGGCGCGGATCGTTTCAATCCCGTCGCGGCCGGGCATCAGCAGGTCGATCAACACGATGTCCGCCTCTGCCACATCGCCGATCGTGACTTGGGAGCCGCAGGCGGCGACTCCGATGATCACGCCCAGCTCTTCACTGGTGACGATCCTCTCCAGCATGCGCCTTGTCGCCGCATCATCTTCGATCAGAAAATAGCGCATCGCGAGTTACCTTCCTTTCTCTTTGATCAGCAGTGCATAGGTCGGCATGCGCATGATGAAGCGTGTCAGACCGTCTTCTTGCACGAGGGTCAGCGACCCGCCGAGCATCGCCGCCAAGTCCTGGCAGTGCGACAGCCCGATGCCGGTCGAGGGGTTGCCCAAGGAATCATACTTGGTGGTGTAGCCAGGCTGATATATATATTCGGAGTCTTCTGCCGATATTCCGGGTCCGTCGTCCCACACGTGCCATTCGATGCTGCAATCGTGCAGCAGTACCTCCAGCCCCACCCGCCCCTTGTGCGGGATCGCTTCTACGGCGTTGGCGGTGAGGTTGTTCAGGATCGAGAGCAGGGGGTAGATGCGCGTCGTGCCGAGGTTGATGTCGGTGTGCGTGCTGAACTCGATCTCTTTGCCGAGCATTTCGGCGTATTTGGCGTTGGCGCCGATCACCAGCTCGTTCAACTGCATGAGCGGCATGCGGTCGCGCAGCGACTCCTGCTTGATCAGCTTGTCGAGCCCGGCGAGGATGCGCTGGGAGTCTTTTTTCAGCTCATGCACCTCTTCGGCGATGAACAGCGCGCGGTGGGAGAAGGCGGGGGCGAGCTGCCCTTTTTTCTCCAGTTCCATCAGCTGTTTGTACAGCCCATAGGAGCTGCGCGTGATCTCCTCGATGTGCAGCATCGATTTTTGCAGATAGAAGCCTTCTTCATATAAGGAGGAATTGATCAGCAGCAGGCGGTCGATCTGCTGTTGCTGCTGCTGGCCGAGCGCCCGCACTTGGCGGATCATCAGCATGTTGTACAAGCCGACGACAAAAAAGGAGCGGAGCGCGCCGAACAGCAGGAGTACGAGCAAGATGTGCGGACCGAGCGAATGGTCGGCGCCCAGCGCATTGCGGGTCAACAGCTCGCCGATGTTCCCGAGCAGGTCGCCCAGCGTCCCGGTGATGCCGACGAGCAAAGGGTTGTCCAGCCGTTTGCGCAGGTTGGTCACGGCGAGAAACGAAGCGAACAGCAGGTAGTAGACGGTGGAGGGCAGATGGTCGGGCAGGTAGCTCCAGAACGTGCCGCCATGCTGGGTGACGTCGAGCAGCGAGCGGAAGAGGAGCAAAAACAGCCCGACGGCCACCCCGGTCTGAAACGGCCGGAGCTGGCGAAACCAGATCAAGCCGAAGAAATAGACGCAGGTGCCCAGCGAAAAGCGGAACTGCGAACCGAACGGGTTCATCTTCAGCTCGCCAAAAAAGGCGGTCGCCGCCATGATCAGGACGAGCAGGAGCAGACGATTCATGATCGTCATCGGGACACCCCTTTCTGGTACAGCGCGTCTCATCAGAATGTATGTTCAGAAAAAAACGCCGATTCCCATCAGTTTATCATGGGAATGGCGTTGCGTTCAGGTGCTGAGCCGTTTTTCCAGACGGCGCGCCACCAGCGAAAGCGGGTAGTTGACCGCAAAATAGAGGAAGGCGGCAAAGAGTATCGCCGGAAACACGTAGGAGACGTGCTGGGCGTAGACGATCGACGTGCTGTGCAACAGCTCCGGCAAGGCGATCACGGTGGCGAGCGACGTGTCTTTGAGCAGCGAGATGAACTGCGACACCGTCGGCGGGATCATCCGGCGCAACGCCTGCGGGAGCAGGATGTAGCGCATGGTCTGCACGTAGGTCAGGCCGGAGGAGCGCGCCGCTTCGGTCTGACCTTTGTCGATCGAGTTGAGTCCGCTGCGCACGATCTCCGAGATCATCGCCGATTCGAAGATGACCAAGGCCCAGATCACGGCGACTTTCGGCGTCAGGGAGATCTGGAACGGCTCGAGGCCGAAGTACATGAAGACGATGATCAACAAGAGCGGCAGATTGCGGATCGCTTCCACCCACAGGAACAGCGCTTGTGAAAGCACGGGGATCTTCATGTAGCGCAGTATGGCGATCAGGATGGCAACCGCGAAAGACAGCACGATCGAGATCGCAGCCACTTCCAGCGTGAGCAGGAAGCCTTTGAGCATAAAGCTGACAAATTCAGATTGGTACGTTCCGGCAAAGTCCATCGTTCAATCCCTCCTTCTAGTTCGACCGCGCCATGCGGCGTTCGAGGTAGTTGACGAAGATGGAAAGCGGAATGGTCATGGTCAGGTAGAGCAGGGCGACGATGATGTACGGCGAGAAGGTGTCGAACGAGTCGCTGATCACGAGGTCAGCGTTGTACATCAGGTCGAGCCCGGCCACGATGCCGAGCACCGAAGAGTTTTTGACCAGGTTGAGAAACTGGTTGCCCAGCGGCGGGATGACGATCTTGATCGCCTGGGGGAGCACGATGTAACGCATCGTCTGCAGGTAGGACAGCCCCGAGGAGCGCGCCGCTTCGCTCTGGCCTCGCGGGACCGCCTGGATGCCGGCGCGCACCGCTTCGGCGATAAACGCCGAGGTGTAGATGGCGAGACCGATCGTCCCGGCCGCAAAGCCGTCGAGGTCGATGTTCAAGGCGGGCAGGCCGGAGTAAAAGACATAGACGAGAATCAGGATCGGAATGTTGCGGATCACTTCCACATAGGCCGCGCCAAGCCAGTTCAGCAGCCTGACCGGCGCGATGCGGAACACGGCGATGATGACGCCGAGGAGAAAAGAGCCGATCAAGGCGTAAAACGACGCCAAGAGCGTATTTTTATAGCCGATCAAAAAGTAATCCGAAAAGTACTCAGTCAAGATCGCAGGATCAAAAAACTCCATAGCGGTCACCTCGCTTTTACAAAAAGAAGGAGCCGAAGCTCCTTGCTTTCAAGATTGCTTGCTTCCAAGCTCCATTTCTTACTTCGGGTCTTCTTTGAACCATTTCTTGTAGATCTTGTTGTATTCGCCGGAGTCTTTCAGCCCCTTGAGGAAATCGTTCAAAGTCTTGGTGAACTCGTCGTCGCCTTTCTTGGAGGCGATGCCGTACGGCTCATCGGAGAACGGGTCGCCAGCCAGCACGTAGTTGGGGTCTTGGGCAGCCATGCCGAGCAGAATCGAGTTGTCGGTGGTCAGCGCGTCGCCTTTGCCCGATTTCAACGCGGTGAACGCTTCGGCGTAGTTGGCGAACTCCAGCACTTTCACGCCCGGCGCTTTTTCTTTGACGTTTTTGCCGGAGGTGGCACCTTTGACGGCGAGCACCGTCTTGCCGTCCAGCTTGTCGACGCCGGTGATGTCAGAGCCTTTTTTCACGAGCAGCGATTGCCCGGCCTGGAAGTAGACATCGGAGAAGTTGACTTCTTCTCTGCGCTTTTCGGTGATCGTCATTGTGGCGATGATGATGTCGATGTCGCCTTTGTTCAGCATCGGGATGCGGGTCGAAGAGGTGACTTCCTTGAATTCGATCTTGTTTTCGTCGCCCGTCAGTTCCTTGGCCAGCGCTTTGGCGATGTCGATGTCGAAGCCTGCGACCTTGCCGCTCGCCGGGTCTTTTAGGCCAAACAGGTTGGTGTCGTATTTGACGCCGGCGACCAGCTTGTCGCGGTCTTTGATCGCTGTAAGCGTGGCAGATGCGGACGGCGTGTCACCGCCATTGTCTTTCGGAGCGGACGAATCGGAGCCGCAGCCGACCAGCAAGGCGGCGGTGAGCGACGAGACGAACACGGTGGAGAAGATCTTTTTCCATTTGGTCATACTGAGTTACCTCCTTTAGTGGTTCATCAAACGGCTTAAAAACTGGCGCGCCCGCTCTTCGCGCGGATTGGCGAAAAATTCATCGGGCGCCGCCTCTTCGACGATCTGCCCCTGGTCCATAAACACGACGCGGTCGGCCACTTCGCGGGCAAAACCCATCTCGTGCGTGACCACCGCCATCGTCATGCCTTCACGGGCCAGGCTTTTCATCACGTCGAGCACTTCGCCGACCATCTCCGGGTCGAGCGCCGAGGTCGGCTCGTCAAACAGCATGATCTTCGGCTTCATCGCCAAGCCGCGGGCGATCGCTACACGCTGCTGCTGGCCGCCGGACAGCTGAGACGGGAAAGCGTTGGCTTTCTCGGGGATGCCGACTTTCTGCAAATAGTGCATCGCCGTGTCCAGCGCCTCTTTTTCGGAGACGCCCAGCACTTTGATCGGGGCGAGCGTGATGTTTTTCAAGACGCTCATGTGCGGATAGAGATTGAAGTGCTGAAAGACCATCCCGATGTCCTGACGCAACTTGTTGATGTTGGTGGACTTCTCGTTCACCTTCATGCCGCTTACGAGCAGTTCGCCGCTGGTCACCGTCTCCAGACGGTTGATGCAGCGCAGCAGCGTGCTTTTGCCGGAGCCGGACGGGCCGATGATCACGACCACTTCGCCCGCTTTGACGTGCAGGTCGATGTCTTTGAGCACATGGAAAGAACCGTAATGTTTGTTGATCTGATGGAATTGAATCATGAGGACACCCCCTGGCACTATTCATACTAGACTGAAAACTACGTCATCTTTATAAAAACCTACAGAAAGATATGTAAGAAATTTTTTCAGGAAAAACGGGGACACTACGTCAAGCACAGCTTTTCGCAAAAGGAGCGTGGGGCGGATGACGATGAAGTTCGTAAACGATCTCTACAACCACTACCGGGAGCAACTGGTCGGCGATGAGGAAGATGTGGTGATCATCGTCTCCGGCATCTTAGAAGAGCTGGAAAAAGACCACCTGATGGAGATCATTGGCGAGATGAGCCGCCAGGAATTGTACGAGATGCTCGGCCGCTATATGGTCGAACAGCTGCGCGACAAGATGGAGCGGGACGGCGTCGGCAAACATGACGGAGGGCCGGAGCTGACGGGCGGTGACATTCATTGAGCGTGCAGGGACGGGGGGAGGAGGACATTGTTGCCCGTGTCCAACAACGTTTCCGTAGACTAAAACGGGGTGCAGAGGGTACCATCTTACATGCAGAGTCAAATGAGATGGGAGCGGAGATGATGGATGACAAACAAGCGATGATGAAGCAGGGCGAACGCGGCGCCTGGATCAGCATCGTAGCGTATCTGGTACTGTCTGCACTCAAATTGTTCGTCGGATACGTTTCCGACTCGAAGGCGCTGTTTGCCGACGGTCTGAACAACTCGACCGACATCGTGGCGTCTGTCGCTGTGCTGGTCGGACTGCGCATCGCCCGCAAGCCGCCCGATGAAGATCATAAGTACGGCCATTACCGCGCGGAGACGGTGGCGACATTCATCGCCGCGCTGATCATGGCGGGCGTTGGCATCAACGTGCTGTGGGATGCGATCCAGAGCATGGTGAACCGCAATTTTGAAGTGCCGAATCCCATTTCGATGTGGGTGGCGCTGTTCTCAGCCGGCGTGATGCTGATCGTCGCGCAATACAATCTGCGGCTGGGCAAGCGCATCAAATCGTCTGCCGTGCTGGCGGCCGCAGCGGATAACCGCTCCGACGCGTTCGTGTCGATCGGGGCGTTCGTCGGCATCTTGGGCGCACAGTTCGGGCTGCACTGGCTCGACCCGATCGCAGCTCTGTTCGTCGCGGTGATCATTTTGAAAACTGCTTATGAGATTTTCCGGGAAGCGGCGCACGCGCTGACCGACGGGTACGATGAAGCGCATCTGAAAGTGCTGGAAGACATGATTTTAGACGTGCCGCAGGTGCATTCGATCATCGACATCAAAGCGCGCACGTACGGCAGCAACGTATATGTCGACGCTGTGATCGGTGTCGATGCTGAGCTTACCGTAGGCGAGTCTCACGATATCACCGAGCAGATCGAGCAGCTCTTATTTGATAAAGAACAGATCGAATATGTGCACATTCATGTGGAACCGGTGGCTAAATCGGCCGGCAAAGGGCACCCTTAGGGGTGTCCTCTTTTTTTCGCCAACCACAAATTTTGTCGAATCAAGCATCTATTTGTCGAAATCGTTTATACTATAAAGTAATGAATCATATCGGATGACGAAATGTAACTACAAGGGGTAGCTTGCCATGGTAACGATTGAGAAGTTCCGTGCATATATGATGCTGCATAGCCAAGAATTTACCTACCGCTGGTGGAACGACCGCCACGAGGAGAATCAGAATTTCTTTTATCATATGGATGACAAGTTTTACGAGACGGTGTTGCGACAAGAAGCGGAGGAGCTTCTGAACATCGTCTTTCAGTCGTTTTCCGGAAACAACACGGCGAACATGATCGAATGGGCCAAAGCCTGCTCCTTAAAACGGGCGATGCAAGGGGTGCCGGTCGATGAAGCGGTGGAACGGTTTCGGATGTTCCGGCATACATTGCTCACCTACTTCATCGACTATGCGGAGCGGGAGCATCTGCCCAGCCGCGAGAGCCTCGAACTGGCGGAAGCGTTCAACAATCAATGCGAACTGGCGCTGCAAAACTACATGACCCATTACATGGCGATCAAAGAGCGCTACTTCAGCGAGCAGAAGCGCCGCCTCGACACGGAACGGCTGGCCTCGATCGGCCAGATGGCGGCCGGTGTCGCCCATGAGGTGCGCAACCCGCTGACCTCGACGCGCGGCTTCCTGCAGCTGTTGATGGAGACGCAGCCGCACCACTTTTTGACTTTGGCGATGCAGGAGCTCGACCGCGGGATCATGACGATCAACACGATGCTCGATGTCGCCAAGCCGAACAAACCCCAGGCGCCGAAGCGGCCCGTCTCGTTGCATTATGTGCTGACCTCGGTGGCGGAGCTGTTTGCCGACAGCCTGTATGACAAGAAGTTCGTGCTGGAAGTGGCAGATGAGGACGTGCTGATCGAAGGCAGCGCAGAGACGCTGAAGCAGGCCTTTTTCAACGTGATCAAAAACGCCGTCGAAGCGGTGAAGGATGCGGAGGAACCGACGATCATCCTGCGCCATAAACGCGAGGCAGACACGCTGGTCGTCGAAGTGGAGGACAATGGGGAAGGCATTCCGGAGGAGCTTTTGCATCTGCTTGGCACGCCGTTTTTCTCGCGGAAAGACGGCGGTGTGGGACTTGGGCTGACCATGGTCTTCAACACGATGCATGATCATTATGCGCAGGTGGAGGTAACTGGCAAACAAGGCGCAGGGGTGCGGTTCCGCTTCCTATTCCCGCTGCAGAAACCTCCGGTCACATGATTGTAATAAATCTACAATTGCAATTTCAGCCCGTTTTGCCCATACTAAGACTGTTGTCCCCAATTTGCCCGTCGCGGCGTTTGGGAGAGGATCATGGGAGGTACGTCCAGTGCAGAAAATTCACTTCGTGGGAATCAAAGGCTCAGGGATCAGTGCGCTCGCACAAGTGTACGCACGCATGGGCTGCGAGGTGACCGGTTCGGACACAGACGCGGTCTTTTTCACGGATGAACTGCTGCGCCAGGCTGGCATCACGCAGGTCACCGGCCCGTCTGAGCAAAACGTGCAAGATGCAGATATCGTCTGCCACTCTCCGGCTTACGGAGATGATCATATCGAGATCAAAAAAGCAAAGGAACTCGGCATCGAAGTGCTGACCTATCCGCAGCTGCTCGGCCGTCTGATGGATGGGCGCGCAGAATCGGCGATCACCGTCTCCGGAACGCACGGAAAGACGACCACCACTTCGATGATCGCGAACATGCTGCTTTTTTCCAAGCTCGATCCGCTGGCCATCATCGGCAGCAAGAACTACAACATCGGTTCCAATGGCCGCTACGGCTTCGGCCACATGGTGGCGGAGGCTTGCGAGTATCGCCGCAGCTTCCACAACTATGCGCCGAAGATTGCGATCATCAACAACATCGACTTCGATCACCCGGACTATTTTTCCGGCATCGACGATGTGTTCGAAGCCTTCCAGACTTTCGTGGACAAAGTGCCGGCAGACGGCGCCTTGATCACGTGGGGCGACCAGGCGCTGTGCAGACAGCTGGTCTCCAAAGGTAAGGTTCACTATTTCGGTTTGAATCATACGAATGACATCTATGCGACGGACGTCAATGAAGAGCGCGGCACGCTGAGCTTCCTCGCGTGGGAGCGCGGGCAGCTGCTCGGCGCAGTCAAGGTCCGCGCGATCGGCGAGCACAACGTCTTGAACGTGCTGGCGGCGATCACCTTGTCGCGGATTCTGGAGATTCCGTTTGCGGCGGTGCAGGAGTCGTTCGCCGAGTTTGGCGGGGTCTACCGCCGCTTCGACTACCTCGGCCGCATCGGCGGGCTGGAAGTGTACGATGACTACGCCCACCATCCGAGCGAGATCGAAGCGACGCTGAAAGCGGTGAAACGCTCGTTCCCGCACGATCACCTGCTCACCGTGTTCCAGCCGCACACCATTTCGCGGACGATGGCGTTCCTCGATGAATTTGCCGACGCCTTGATGCTGTCGGATGAAGTGATGCTGGTCAAGGTCTACCAGTCGGCGCGCGAAACGGGCGACCGGGCGGAAGAGCTGACCAACCTGCTCGCCGAGAAGATCGCTGAGCGCGGCAAGACGGTGCATCTGGTCAACACGCTGGAAGAAGGCACCGAATGGATTCTCAAACAGCGCGCCAGCCAGGCCGGCCTTGTGCTGACGATGGGCGCCGGCGACATTCGCGGGATCGGCGAACAATTGATTTCCGTACATGCATAACGCAATTATCGATGATGAAACCGGGGCGGCCGCTCCGGTTTCTTTTTTTTTGCTGCAAGTGAAACGGATGCTGGAGTCGCGACCACCAATAGACAGAGAGGGGGCGAGGGCGTGAGAGGTGAGACGGAACGGATCTTCCGTGATCTGTACAACGAGCATTACGGAGATGTGTACCGCTTCGTCATGCAATCGGTGAAGCGCAAGGAAGAGGTCGAAGATCTCGTTCAAGATATTTTTATCCAAGCCTATCGCAATTTTGAAAAATTTCGCGGGGAATGCGGCTATAAAACCTGGCTGTTTGCCATCGCCCACAACCAGCTCAATTCGATGTGGCGCAAGTTCTTCCGGCGCAAGCAGATCGCCGAGCAGTATGAGCAGGATCTAACAGCGCAAACGTACACGATGGAGGAGGAGTGGGAGCAGCGTCTGCTGACCGCCGAGCTCTATGCGGCGCTGGAGCAGCTGTCTGACGCTTATCGGGAAGTGATGGTGCTGCGTTACCTGCATGACTTTTCGGTCGCCGACACGGCGATCATCATGAACACCAACGACACGCGGGTGCGCGTGCTGACCCATCGCGCGATCATCAAGCTGCGGGAAATCTGGGAGCGGGGAGGAGAACGGAAATGCAAGATCGAGCCGGACTGCCTGAAAGCTTAGAAAGGGCGTTTGAGCATGTGAAAAGCGAACCGGGCGACTTCGAGCTGGCCAGCAAGCGGGCCGCTGCCTGGGCGACGGTGCAGCAGAAAGGGCGGCGCGGGCAGTGGCTGGACCGATGGAAGCTGTTCATCGCCGGGCTGGCCGGGGTGGCGGTGGCCGCACTGGCGGTGCTGATCCCGGTGCAAGTCAGCCACTGGCAGACGGAGGGGCAGCCGGGAGCCGTGCCTCCCCGCTACTCGCAGGATGCCTATCAGCAAAAAGTCGATCACTACCGCTCGCTGGGCTTCGAGGTGGTGCATGTGAATCTGGAGAGCGGCCTTGACCTCGTTTACGATGACCGCACGGTATATGCGTTTGAGGATGGCAGGCGGACGAAGCTGTTCGAGATCGACCGCGATGACCGCGTCGCTTATCTGGACGCGCACGGAGCGTACATCGCGCTGTACTCCACGTCCGCTAAGTCTGCCAAGGGAGAGGATCGGGATGATCTGTATCTCTTGAATACCCAAACGCTTGCGACGCAGAAGATCGACACGACCGGCGAGGTGATGTGGGCGCAGGCATGGAACGTGCTGCCGGCGAAACTGCTGTATGCACAGCGCGATCCGCACAGCAAAAAACAGCAGATCGTGGCGGCGGAATGGAAGACCGGTCAGGTGGAAGTGCTGCTCGAAACCGGCGAGCGCTATTACAACCGCGCGCGCAATTACTACCAGTCGGTTGTGATCGACAACGGCTATGGGATTGAACTGCTCGTCGAAGGCGACACCGGGCGCGAATGGCGCGAGATCGCCCGTTCGCAGGACGGTTCGCTGCAAACGTACGACATCGACGGCGACTTCGTTCATTATTTCGACAAAAGTGCGTTCTACCGCTACAGCATTCGGGAGCGGCAGACCATCCCGATCTTGCAGACGGGCGGCGAACCGCAGATCATCCGCTATGGCAGCAGCGACTATGCCTATCTGATCTCCGTTTACAAGGAGAACGAGCCGTATGAACCGCTGACCTCCTCGAAGATGCGCTACGGCACGCTGGAGCTGTGGAGAGCCGGGCGGGACGGGGAAGCTCCGCACAAGCTGTGGTCGAAAGCGGACGTGGCGCACATCGACCGGCACCTGTTCGAACTGACGACCACGGGAATCGCACCGCATCAGCAAGCGGACTGGATCGAGCTGAAGGCGGGGAGCAGCGACAACTGGCGCCTGCTGGTCAACCGCAAGACGGATGAAGTCAAAGAGGTGCCCGTCAACCAGCAAAACTAGCGCAGACAACACCCTTCGGACGCAGCGAAGGGTGTTTTTTCTAGGAAATTGCAGGGAAGGGGATGCAAGATTGGAGGAACTTTTCTATAATGAAATTGATGTCCGATTATATAACCGCTGATAAAGGGGATCTCGATATATGCAACAGTTCAAGGAAAGCATGCTGAAACTGATCATCGAAACATCGACCAACCTGCCGTCTGACGTCCGCAAAGCGGTCATGAAGGCGCGTCTGGAGGAGGAGCTGGGCAACCGCTCGTCGCTCGCGCTCGACACGATCGCCGAAAACATCGTCATGGCGCAGGAAGAAGAGCAGCCGATCTGCCAAGATACCGGCATGCCGACGTTCCATCTGCACGTGCCGGTCGGCGCGAACCAGATCATCATGAAGCAGCAGATCAAAGAAGCGATCGCCGAAGCGACCAAGCTTGGCAAACTCCGCCCGAACTCGGTCGATTCGCTGACCGGCGAAAACTCCGGCGACAACCTCGGCCCGGGCACGCCGGTGATCCACTTCGAACAATGGGAGCGCGATGATGTCGAAGTGCAGCTGATCCTCAAAGGCGGCGGCTGTGAAAACAAAAACATCCAATACTCGCTGCCGACCGAACTCGATGGCCTCGGCAAGGCCGGCCGTGACCTCGACGGCATCCGCAAGTGCATCTTGCACGCAGTCTACCAGGCCCAAGGCCAAGGCTGCTCCGCCGGTTTCATCGGCGTCAGCATCGGCGGCGACCGCACGTCCGGCTACACGCTGGCCAAAGATCAGCTGTTCCGCCGCACCGACGATGTCAACCCGAACCCGGATCTCGCCAAGCTCGAAGACTACATCATGGAGACGGCGAACCACCTCGGCGTCGGCACGATGGGCTTTGGCGGCAAAGTGTCCCTGCTCGGTTGCAAGATCGGCGTGATGAACCGTCTCCCGGCTTCCTTCTACGTCTCGGTGGCGTACAACTGCTGGGCGTTCCGTCGCCTCGGCGTCGTGCTCGACGCGGCGTCCGGCTCGATCAAAGAATGGCAGTTCAAAGAAGCGGTCGACCCGATCGTCGTCTCGAAGCAAGAGCCGGCAGAAGATGAAGACGGCACCCGCACCGTCGTGCTGCAGGCGCCGATCACCGAAGCGCAGGTGCGCGATCTGAAAGTCGGCGACGTTGTCATCATCAACGGCGAGATGCACACCGGCCGCGACGCGTTCCACAAATACATGATGGAGCCGGAGCACACCTCCCCGGTCGATCTGAACGGCGGCGTGATCTACCACTGCGGCCCGGTCATGATGAAAGATCAAAAAGGCGAATGGCATGTTAAAGCGGCCGGCCCGACCACGTCTTCCCGCGAGGAGCCGTACCAGGCTGACATCATCAAGAAATTCGGCCTGCGCGCCGTCATCGGCAAAGGCGGCATGGGTCCGAAGACGCTGAAAGGCCTGCAGGAGCACGGCGCGGTCTACCTGAACGCGATCGGCGGCGCGGCGCAGTACTACGCCCGCTGCGTGAAAAAAGTCAAAGGCGTCGACCTGATGGAATTCGGCGTGCCGGAAGCGATGTGGCACCTCGAAGTCGAAGGCTTCGCGGCGATCGTCACCATGGACTCGCACGGCAACTCCCTGCATGCAGACATCGACAACCTTTCCCTGAACAAGCTCTCCGATTTTGCAGAGAAAGTATTTTAAGCATAGAAAAACCTTCTCCCCGCGCAGGGGAGAAGGTTTTTCGTTATTGTTGGCGAGTGAGCAGGAAGCGGTGCAACGGTTGCCCTGATTCGTGACCTTCGCTGACTTGCTGCATCGGCGTAACGGTGAACGGATAGCCGGTGCCGGCTTTGATCGGATACATGCCCCGCGTGTGATGAGGGACGTCGAGGACGGTGTAGTAGTCCCCCTCCGTCTTGTAGTCGATCTTGGTCAGGACAGGTGTACCTTCCACGTATACATAAGCACAGGGCTCCTGCGGGATCATGACGGATAAAACATACGGTGTCAGCACGTTGTGCAGGTCTTCCAGATCAAGGTCGCCGTTCTGGTTACCGTTTTTGATTTCGCTGTAGCTGACGTCATAGTAGGATGCATCTGTCTGTCGAGTGATGCGGGCGCTCACACGTCTGCCTTCTGCGTTGGGCTGAGAGATCAGTTCCAGCGCGAGATGGCGCATCGTTCCGTCCGGCCGATACGCCATGCGAAGCTCCTGCACATAGTAGCGCCCCGGAGGCAACTGCTGCTTGATGGCGAACAGCTCGTCTTGCAGCGAGATTTGCGTGATATTTTGCGAGCGGGCGGCCACTTCGGCATGATGTCCCGCATCGGCCGGGAAGAAGGTGAAAAACCCGACCACCAACACACCGATCATGAATAAAAATTTCCAAAAAGCTGCAGGGTCTTTCATACACTCCCCCCTCTTGGTTATAATGGTAGCAGAAAAAGGAGGGCGTGCGAAGATGAACAAACCTAATTTTTTCCAAAACGTAAGAGGCATGTTTCAGGACAAGCACACGCCGACGCGCGACAAGCTGCTGCTCGCAGGCGGGGTGCTCTACATGATTTCGCCGATCGACCTGATCCCTGACTTTCTGTTCATCGTAGGCTACACCGACGATTTTGCCTGCCTGATCGGCACGGCAACGCTCTTTTACAAAACGTACAACCGCTACGTCAAACGCAACCGCATCGTCGGCTGACAGGTCCGAGTTGCAGGAAGCATCTCTTGACGTTATAATAAAAGGCAATATTAGGTCTGTGATGAGGAGAGTATCCGCTTGCCGAACACAAAGCGAGCCAGGGACGGTGGAAGCCTGGCGGGGAAGCAGACGGAGAAGCGCACCTCGGAGACGCCGCCTGAACATGCAAGTGGTAGGGCGTGCCGGGTCTGCCCGTTACAGCAGACGCATAAGTTGGCCCGTATCAGCGACGGGCAACAAGAGTGGCACCGCGGGAGCAACGCTCTCGTCTCTTTTCCAAGAAGAGACGAGAGCTTTTTTATTTGCTTGGACTATTCTGATAAATAAGGTGAGTGAATTCAATGCCGTACAAACACAAGATTGCCGAGCAATTGGCAACGATCGTCCAACTCGATCTGGAAACTGTAACAAAAATGCTGGAAACCCCGAAAGACCCCAAGATGGGCGACCTCGCGTTTCCGTGCTTCCAACTGGCGAAGACCTTGCGCAAAGCGCCGCCGGTGATCGCCGCAGAAGTGGCGGAGCAACTGACTCCGGCGCTGCAAGCGGCCGGTGTGCCGGTCGCGAACGTGCAGGTGGTTGGCGCGTACATCAACTTCTTCCTCGACCAGCAGGCGGTGGCGGCCGATGTGATCGCTGCGATCTTGACGCAGCAAGCCAAGTATGGCCAGCACGACCTGGGCGGTGGCGCGAACGTGACGATCGACCTGTCGTCGCCTAACATCGCAAAGCCGTTCTCGATGGGCCATTTGCGCTCGACAGTCATCGGGAACGCGCTGGCGAATCTATTGGAAAAGCTGGGCTATCAGCCGATTCGGATCAACCATTTGGGCGACTGGGGCACCCAGTTCGGCAAGCTGATCGTCGCCTACAAAACATGGGGCAGCGAAGAAGCGGTCCGCCAGAATCCGATCCCGGAACTGCTCCGCCTCTACGTCAAGTTCCATGACGAAGCGAAAGAGCATCCGGAGCTGGAAGATCAAGGCCGCGAATGGTTCAAAAAGCTGGAGGACGGCGATGCGGAAGCAGCTCAGCTCTGGCAGTGGTTCCGCGACGAGTCGTTGAAAGAATTTAACAAGACGTATGAGCTGATGGGCATCAAGTTCGACTCGCTGCACGGCGAAGCGTTCTACAACGACAAGATGGACCGCGTCATCCGCGAGCTGGAGGAAAAAGGGCTGCTCGTGGAGGACGAAGGGGCGATGGTCGTCAAGCTCGACGAATATGACATGCCGCCGTGCCTGATCAAAAAGTCGGACGGCGCGACCTTGTACGCCACGCGCGACCTGGCGGCGGCGCTTTACCGCCAGGACACCTACCAGTTCGCCAAAGCACTCTACGTGGTCGGCGGCGAACAGCGTCTGCACTTCCGCCAGGTGTTTAAAGTGCTGGAGAAGATGGGCTACGAGTTCGCCAAAGAAATGCACCACATCCCGTTTGGCATGATGCTCAAAGACGGCAAGAAGATGTCGACCAGAAAAGGCAAAGTCATCCTGCTCGACGAAGTGCTGCAAAACGCGATCGATGACGTGAAAAAAGTCATCGCCGAAAAGAACCCGACGCTGGAGAATGCGGACAAGGTGGCCGAACAGGTCGGCGTGGGCGCGATCATTTTCCACGACTTGAAGAACTTCCGCCTGAACGACATCAACTTCTCGCTGGAAGAGATGCTGACCTTCGAAGGCGAGACCGGCCCTTACGTGCAGTACACGCATGCGCGCGCCAACTCGATCCTGCGCAAGGCGGGCTATCAGGAAAACGCGAACGTCAACCTGCCGGAAGGGGCGCTGGACGCTCCGGAAGCTTGGGCGGTCGTCACGCTGCTCCTGAACTTCCCGAATGTCGTGCTGCGCGCCGGAGCTGAGTTCGATCCGTCGGCGCTGGGCAAATACGTCATCGATCTCGCGCAGGCGTTTAACAAGTTTTACGCAAACGTCCGCGTGCTGGCCGAAGAGGAAGCGGTGCAGCAGGCGCGCCTGCAACTGGTCGCGGCGACGGCGACCGTGCTCAAGGAAGGCCTGCGCCTGTTAGGTCTGGAAGCACCGGCTGAGATGTAATGTTTTAAAAAATGGAGCCCACAGTTCATCCATTGTATACAAAAATTAGAAATACGAAGGAGTTCGTGTAAAATATGACGAATGTCTTTTAATGCGGGGTGGTTCTTGCTTGTGAGTGCATGCCCCGCTTCTGGGAGGGATTCGATGAACTTCTTGGTACCCGGTGTGCAATGGGCGATAGTGGCTGTTTGTCTGGCAGCAGCGGCGTATTTTTACAATAGAGCACGGAAACTGGAAAAACAGGGCGATGCGGAGCAAGGCGGGGCGTTGCTCCAAGCCCGCTACCATTATGTGATTGAAGCGGACCCGCGGGCGATCCTGTTGTTCCAGCCTGACCTGACGCTGGTCGAGATCAACCAAATGGGACGCGACTGGCTGAAAGGGACACAGACGGAGCTGTACGGCAAGACGATGCTGGAGGTGATCACGCGCCTGCAGCCGGATCTGCCGCAGGATCTGCTGGACAAGATCATGCATAAGGCTGCGATCGAACTGAAAGTCGGCGAGCGCATCTTGAGCGATTTTGAATGGACGGAGCTGTTTGATGAACAGGGCGGAAGAGTCGGCGGCGTGCTGTGCTTCCGCGATGTGACGGAGGAGAAGAAGTTTCAGCGCGAGATCATCCAGTCGGAGAAGCTCGCCGTGGTCGGCCAACTGGCGGCTGCGATGGCGCACGAGATTCGCAATCCGCTGACCTCGATCAAAGGCTTCCTGCAGCTGCTGCATCGATTAAAGACGATGGAGCAGGAAGGCGAGATCAAAGAGTACACGCGGATCATGGTCGAAGAGGTCGACCGGATGGAGAAGATCATCCGCGACTTCCTGCTGATGACCAAGCCGAGCGATGTGATCCGCGAGACGATCTCGCTGAACACGGTGATCGAGCGGGTGCTGGTGCTGGTGCAGAACCAGGCGATCCTGCGCAACATTCACGTCCACACCGACCTGTGCGAACTGCCTCCGGTGCTGATGCACAAGGAAGCGATCCAGCAAGTGGTGCTCAACCTGATGCAGAACGCGCTCGAGGCGATGAACGTCGGCGGGACGCTGACCGTGCGCACGGAAGAAGAAGACAAATATGTGAAGCTGCAGGTGATCGACACCGGCATCGGCATGACGGACGAGGAGATCCAAAACCTCGGCAGCCCCTTCTATTCCACGAAAACGGAAGGCACCGGCCTCGGACTGACCGTCTCCTCCAAGATCATCAAAGAGCACCGCGGTCAACTGGACGTCCAATCGGAAAAAGGCGTGGGGACGACGATCACGATCCGGCTGCCGAAGTAAAAAAGACCGCAAAAAAGGCTTGGGAGCGATCCCAAGCCTTTTACTTATGACTGTACGAATTGGCTGACGAAGTAGTTCGGCGTGAGCTTCTCGCCGGTTGCCTTTTCGATCTTCTCGTTCCAAGACCAGCGGGCGCCAGGCTTGAAGAACTTGGTGGTCAGCCACTCGCCGATGCGAGTGTCGCCAACGATGGAGGCGACGCCAAGGTCGCGTTCGATCGACGCTTGCAGCTGCGACGCGGTCAACTCGCCCAGCATGTAGTTCTGGTAGTAGACCGGCACGACCGCGAGATGGATCTTCGCCGCCCAATCCGGCTGGTGGCGGTCTTCCGGACGGTTGACGAGCTGGAAGCGCTCCACATAGTCCCACCACAGTGTGTTCAGATCCTGATCCGGGTTCTTGTACATGTCGCGCTCGAAGTGCGTCATCACGAGATTCCAGCGCACGAAGATCAGCATCGTGCGGGTCAACTGCTTGGCAAACGCTGCTTGCAGCCCTTGCGCTTCTGCTGCCGGCACGCCGGCGATCTGAATCAGGAAGTCCGCATTTTTGGTCAGGCGGCCGAACAGCATCGCGATCGCTTCGGTGGTCAGCGTGTGCGCCGCATCGCGCAGCACGTAGGGCAGGCTCGGGTCGTTGTAGTAGTCATAGACCGCATGGCCCGCTTCGTGCAGCATCGTGGACATCCAGTAGTCGTTGTTGCGCACGTTGCACAGCATGCGCGTATCGCCTTCGCGGTCGATGTTCGTGCAGTAGGCGTGCTGGTATTTGCCTTCGCGCTCATACAGGTCGGAGTTGTCGATGATCTTCTGCATGTCGGTCAGACCCACGCTGTCAAAATACGTCTTGGTCAGCGCGACCACATCCTGACCTTCGAAATATTTGTCCAGATCGACGTCATTGGTCACCGGCACCTCTTGGAAGAACGGGTCGGAGTAATGCCACGGACGCATCTGCGACGGATCGATGCCATAGCGCTGCGACAGTTCCGCATCCAGCTCCTGCTTCATCTCGGCAAACGGGGCCAGCGTCTGGCGCTCCAGCTCGCCGAGCAGGTTGAACAGTTCGGTCTCATCCAGCTCCTGCAAGGTCAGGTTCATCGTGTAGAAGTTGTCATAGCCGAGCTTCTTCGCCAAGCCGTTGCGGAAGCGGATGACATCCAGCACCTTGCCGGACACCTCGGCGCCGATCTGCTTGGAGCCTTCCCACACCGCTTTGCGCTTCGCGTTGTCGGTCTCCAGACGCATCATGTCGCTGATCTCGTTGTCCGACTTTTTCTCGCCGTCGATCGTCGCGCGGAAGGTGTTGAAGATCCCTTCGACCTCGGTCTCCATCGCGACCAGTTTCTCGATGTCGGCATCGTCCATCTGCTGCTGCTCGTATTGGTTGTACAAGATGAGCAGCTGGCGGGCGAGCAGCGGGTCGGTCACGGCACCGCTCTCTTTCAGCCGCTTCAGTTCCGCGAAGTCTTCGCGGTTGGCGAGCAGCTTCATGTACTCCGCTTTGATCGAGCTGTAGCGCGCATCCGCTTCCGGATCGCCGGTCGTGGTCGCGGCCCAGTAGGCCAGGTTCGAGTCGATCGTCAGCTGACGGTATTTCGGAATCACGCGATCAAGAAAATTTTGCATTTCAGTGTTCAACGTATATCCCCCTCGATATAATTAGATTCTGTAGAAGTGATACCCTATTGTACCATGATTTCTCAGGGGATTTTCAGGAAAAAAGGAGGGGACAAAAGGTGTTCGATCCCACGATCTACGATAATCTGAAAGTGGTCTTTGAAGGGGCCTTGTACGATCTCGACCGCGCCGGGCGCATCCTGGTCACGGGCCGGGACGATCTGGTCAATCTCGCCACGATGTCGCGCTCCTTTGTGATGCAAGTGGAAAGGCCGGAAAACGCCACCTGTGCAGCGAAACTTGAACTGTCCTCGACCTTGGTCGATTTTGCTTCGGAGCTGCGGCGCATGCGGCTGGCCGAGGAAGTGCCGGGCTCGATGCTGACCTTGACTTTTGAACTGCCGGAGCGGATGATCGTGAACAGCGCGGCGCTGGATGAACATTTTCAAACGGTCTGGGCGGAAGTCGCCGATGTCGTGCATGAGCGTCTCGCCCCGTTCGAACCCAATCCGGAAAAGCAGAGCCGGGAAGAGACGCAAGAGGGCATCTACCGCATCACGCTCTATTTTAAAGGCAAGATCGATGAGGACAACATCGAGGATGTGGTGCCGCTCTTGGAGCATATGATCTCCACCTTGGAAACGATCGAAGACGCAGGGAACTCGCGCTAGGCGAGTTCTTTTTTAATATATGCGTCAGATGTTCGGCCTTCCGTTTATATAAATTACGTCAATAATTTCTTAATGATATTTCATCATGCATCCTATATAATAAATCTTGGTTCGAATACCTTTTTACTAGATGGAGGCTGTTCCAAGATGAAACTGAATCGTTCTTTCCTGATCACCGCAACTTCTGCCGCTCTGGCGCTGACGTTGTTCGCTGGCGTTGAAACGGCGCAACCGGACATGGTGCAGGCTGCCGGCAAGACTGTCATGTTTGACAACTCGCATTGCAACACCTGCGGCAACGCAGACTGGGTGATCAACGGCGCGTACTCCGACTTTGCGCAAGCGCTGCGCAATGCAGGCTACAACGTCGTGGAGAACAAAAATCCGATCACGTCCACCGTCCTGACCGGCGTGGACGTGCTGATTCTGCCGGAGCCGAACACGAACTTCACTGCGACGGAGAAGACGGCGATCAACAATTTTGTTTTGACGAGCGGCAAAGGTCTCTACGTGATTGCAGACCATGCCAACTCCGACCGCAACAACGACGGTTGGGACTCGGTTGAGATCTTCAACGGCTATTTGCTGGGCCAGTACTCGTCGACCAACGAATGGGTCGGCGCGAAATTCGGTTTCCGCGTCAACGAAGTCGATGTGACGCAAGAGCCGATCACCGACATCCGCGCGCATGCGATCACCACCGGCGTCACTTCGGTCGCAGCTTGGAACGGCGCCACGTTCACGATCACGAACTCCAGCTACGCGAAAGGCGTCGCGTACCTGACCAACAATACTTCTCCGTACGTGGTCGCTTCGCAGCTGCCATCCGGCGGCCGCGTCTCGGCGATCGGCGACTCTTCGCCGTACAACGACGGCACCGGCTTGACTTCGGTGGCGAACTATAATTCTTGGCCGCTTTACAGCATTTCCAAGCTCGCGGTGAACACCGTGAAGTGGCTGGCAAAAGACCTGTAAGCCCACACACCAACACACCAACACACCGGGAGGCACCCTGACATGAAAATGAACAAAGTATTTGGCATCACCATGCTGGCCACCGCGCTGGTCACGACGGCCGCGCTGCCGATCGGCGGCACGCCGGCAAAAGCTGCCAGCAACATCGTGATCAATGAAGTGATGTGGAACCAGACCAGCGGCGGCGAATGGGTCGAACTGTACAACCCGACCTCTGCGGCGATCGACATCTCCGGGCTCCTGCTGTCCGACAACGAAGGCACCGACACCGCAGAAGGCGAATACTGGTTCCCGGCCGGCACCACGATTCCGGCCGGCGGGTATCTGACGGTCGGCGCTTCCACCTCTTCGGCCACGCTGAAGTGGACGTCGACGGGACCTGCGCTGTCTAACTCCGGCGACGGCGTACATCTCGTGCGCGACAGCAACCGCGACGGCATGTGGACCGCTGCCGACAAGATCGACGGTTTCGAGTTCACCTCGGCCTGGGGCGGCAACGGCAACGGCTATTCGCTGGAGCGCAAATCGGCGGACGGCACGTCCACCGCTCAGGCGACCTGGGGCCAGTCGACCGCGCTCGGCGGCACGCCGAATGCGAAAAACTCGATCAGCACCGATGGCGCTCCGGGCGGCGGTGACGGCGGCGGCACGACACCTCCGCCGGATCCGACCGGCAAAGTCGTCCTGTTTGACAACGCGCACTGCAACACCTGCGGCAACGCAGACTGGGTGATCAACGGCGCGTACTCCGATTTTGCCACGGCGCTGCGCAATGCGGGCTACACCGTGCGCGAAAACACGGCGGCGATCACTTCGACCGTGCTGACCGGTGTGGACGTGCTGGTGCTGCCGGAGCCGAACACCAACTTCACGGCGACCGAGAAGACGGCGATCAACGACTTTGTGCTGAACAAAGGCAAAGGCGTCTATATCATCGCCGACCACATCGTGTCTGACCGCAACAACGACGGGTGGGATTCGGTAGAGATCTTCAACGGCTACCTGCAAGGCCAGTACAACGCGACCAACGAGTGGATCGGCAAATCGTTCGGTTTCCGCGTCAACGAAAATGACATCACGCAAGAGCCGATGACCGACGTGCGCCAGCACGCGATCACCAGCGGCGTGACGAGCGTGGCAGCGTGGAACGGCGCGACGTTTACGATCACCAACTCCGCGTACGCGCAAGGCCTTGTCTACCTGACCGACACGGCGGCAGGCCCGTACGTGGTCGCTTCGCAGCTGCCGTCCGGCGGCCGCGTCTCGGCGATCGGCGACTCCTCGCCGTACAACGACGGCACCGGCCTGACCTCGGTGGCAAACTATAACTCTTGGCCGCAATACAGCCATGCCAAGCTCGCGGTAAACACCGTGAAGTGGCTGGCGAAAGATCTGTAAGCATCGAAAAGAACCTCCGCTTCGCGCGGAGGTTCTTTTTGTTGCGCGAAGAACTGCTGCGGCCGCCAAAAAGGATTCACAGTTTTTGACGCGAATTGGTCATCATAGAGAGGGAAACAGAGAGGGTAGCAGCAAAGGAGAGATCGTGGACATGAGCAGATTCAAAGAACAGGTAGCGGTGATCACCGGAGCGTCGAACGGCATTGGAGCGGCGAGCGCGGTTGCGCTGGCACGGGAAGGGTTCCAGGTGGCGCTGGGGGCGCGCAGCACGGAAAAATTGGCAGCTGTGGCGCAGGCGATCGAAGCGGAGACCGGTGTGCAGCCGTTTGTGATGGAACTGGATGTGCGCAAAGCGGACAGCGTGAAAGCGTTTGTCGCGGCGGTGGCGGAGCAATACGGCCGCATCGACGTGTTGCTGAACAACGCCGGGCTGGCCAAAGGCGTGACCCCGGTGATTGAGGAAGCAGACTCCGAGAATTGGGATCAGATGATCGACACCAACGTCAAAGGTCTGCTGCTGATGACCCGTGAGACCGTACCGCATATGATCAAAGGCGGCAACGGCCACGTGATCAACCTCGGCTCGATCGCCGGGCGCGAAGCGTATGCGGGCGGCGCGGTGTACTGCGCGACGAAATTCGCTGTGCGCGCGATCACCGATGCCCTGCGTCAGGAGCTGCTCGGGCAGCCGATCCGCGTGACGACCGTCGATCCGGGCCTCGTCAACACCGGCTTCTCGATGGTGCGCCTCGGCGATCAGGAGAAGGCGGATGCGGTCTATGCCGGGATGACCCCGCTGGTGGCGGAAGATATCGCTGACTGCGTGGTGTTTGCGGCGACCCGTCCGCAGCATGTGAACATCGACGCGATCATCGTCAAACCGACCGATCAGGCGGGCGCAGGGAAGGTAGCACGCCGCTAAGGTTTGTGGTAAATTAATGATAGTAGAATTATGTCGTTTTATGAAGATGATTTAGGAACGTAAAAAAGGGGAGACTTCCATGCGCCATGTGCCGATCGATATGGTGCAGCCCGGCAACGTGCTCGCAAGATCGATCTATACAGCTGACGGACGTCCGCTCTTGAACAAAGACGTGCAGCTGACGGTGGGAATGCTCAGCACCTTGCGCCGCCTCGGCGTGACGATGATGTACATACAGGACAAGCGTTTCCAGGACGTCGTGGTCGAAGAGGTCGTGTCGGAAGAGACGAGGCGTGAGGCGCTCGGCAATCTGGCCGTTGCTGTGCAATGCATTCAGGGCGGCAAAGAATTCGATACCAAAGTGATGTCGCAGACGACCAGCGGGATCATCGACGAGCTGATCAAGAACAGGAATGTCCTCGTTAACTTGAGCGACATTCGCACGTTGGACAACCGTCTGTTCGTCCACTCGCTCAACGTCTGCATCCTGTCGCTGGTCGTCGGCATCAGCATGCGGTTCAACCGCAGCCAACTGGCCGACTTGGCGATCGGTGCCTTGTTTCACGACATCGGCAAGGTCGAAGCGCCGGAGTCGGTGAAGAAATCGGAGGATGCGGATCTGCCCTCCGGCTTGTCGAACGACGAGAAGCACACGTGGCGGGGCTACAAGCGTCTGCGCAAGAAGAATGACATCTCGATCGTGGCGGCGCACTGCGCGCTGCAGCACCACGAGAATCTGGAAGGCACCGGCTACCCGCGGGGGCTGAAGGACGATGAGATTCATCCGTTTGCGAAGATCGTCGCCGTCGCCAACGAGTATGACAACCTGATCTCCGGCGATGATGATCGCATGCCGATGTTGCCGCACGAAGCGACGGAGCTGTTGATGAGCCTCGCCGGAAAGAGATTCGACCGCGAAGTGGTGATCCAGTTCCTGCGCGCCGTCGCCGTCTTCCCGACCGGGATCTCGGTGCGCCTCGACACCGGACAGGTCGGCGTCATCGTCGCCCAGCACAAAGGGCTGCCGACGCGCCCGGTCGTCCGCGTGTTCACGAAAGAGGACGGCGAATGGGAATCCCACAACGTCGAAGAAGTCGATTTGGCGCAGGAGACGACCGTGTTTATTAAAAAGGTAATGCAGGAATAATCGCCTACGTATGGAATACGATGGAAGCTGTTGGGAAAGGCCACCGAAACGGTGGCTTTTTTGCTGAGAAGGTAAAGGTTTGCCGGAATGGATTGCTGGGATGAATTTCTGGGATCGTATGCAGGAATCGTCGCTTTTTGCTGGGAAAGGGTGGATTTCTAAATGGCGTTTTGGCATGGATTTCTGCTGGCGCTTGGGCTGATTTTGCCGCTTGGGGTGCAGAATGTGTTTCTTTTTACGCAGGGGGCGGTGCAGAGGAGTTACCTGCGGGCGCTGCCGGCGGTGGTGATGGCCGCGCTGTGCGACGCGCTGTTGATCCTGCTGGCGGTGCTCGGCGTTTCGATGCTGGTGTTGCAGGTCGATCTGGTGCGCTATGTCTTGCTCGTCGCCGGGATCTTGTTCCTGCTCTACATGGCGTGGATGACGTGGCGCGGGGCGGACAAGGCGGCGCTCGCCGAAGACGGAACGAACCGGGCAGCGATGACCTGGCGGAAGCAGGTGGTGTTTGCCGCATCGGTGTCGCTGCTCAACCCGCATGCGATTCTCGACACGATCGGGGTGATCGGGACGAGCTCGCTGCAGTACGCCGGTGCGGAAAAAGTGTGGTTTACCCTGTCCTGCATGCTGGTATCCTGCCTGTGGTTCGCCGGGCTTGCACTGGCCGGGCGCGTGGTCGGCAAGATCAATCCGCGCCTGCTGCCGGTGATGAGCCGCGTCTCGGCGGTGATCATGCTGGTCAGCGCGGTATATCTCGGCGTGAGTTTGATCTGAGGAGGGATCGCAGATGCTCGGAACGATTTTGGTAGTCGATGATGAAGAGACCTTGCGCGGGATCGTGCGCAATTACTTGGAGCAGGAAGGGTACGCTGTACTGGAGGCGAACGACGGAGCAGGAGCGCTCGCCGTCTTGCGCCGCTCGGCGGTCGATCTGGTGCTGCTCGACTGGATGATGCCGGGGATGAGCGGGCTCGAGGTCTGCCGCAAGCTGCGCGAGTTTTCGGAAGTGCCGGTGATCTTTTTGACGGCGAAGACGGAGGAGCTGGACAAACTGCTCGGGCTGGAACTCGGCGCGGATGACTATATCACCAAGCCGTTTTCGATGCGCGAGCTGGCCGCGCGGATTCGCGTGGTACTGAGACGCCTGCAGAGGGCGCAAGGCGAAGCGGTGCCTTTGCCGGAGAAGAACGAGCAGTTGGTGCGCGGGCGGCTGACGGTCGATCTGGCCCGGCATGCGGCGCTTTTAGACGGCGTGCCGGTGACGCTGACGCCGACCGAGTTCAAGCTGCTCGTCACGCTGGCCGCGTCGCCGGGGCGGGTGTACAGCCGCTTGCAACTGCTCGAGATCGCCCTGGGTGAAGAGTACGCCGGATACGAGCGGTCGATCGACACGCACATCTCCAACTTGCGCAAAAAGCTGGAGCGCGACCCGGGGCAGCCGGAGCTGATCGTGACCGTCTTTGGCGTCGGCTATAAGTTCGGTGAGCCGACATGACACTGCGCAAACGGTTGATGCGGGCGTACGGTGCCTTGTTTACGGCCGGTGTTTTGGCGGCGGTGTGGCTCGGCTATGCGGCCGGAGAGAGGACTGGCGGCGGGCAGGATCTGCCGGTTGTGCTCTTGGTGCTGTGGATGCTTGGTATCTCCCTTGTGTATCTGGTGGCGCTGTGGATCTCCCGCCCGCTGGAAGCGCTGGCAGAGCAGGCGGAAAAGCAGCGGGAAATCCGCGGTCCGTGGCAGGTGCAGGGGCTGGCCGAGCTGGAACTGCTGACCGGCAAGTTGAACCACATGGAGCTGGAACTCTCGCGGGGCTCGCACTCGCGGGACCAACTGGTCGCCGATGTGGCGCATGAGCTGCGCACGCCGCTCGCCATCCTGCGCGGGCAACTGGAGTCGATGCTGGAAGGCAGAGCAGAGCTGGTGCCGGAGCAGCTGTTGCCGATGCTCGATGAGACGACGCGCTTGACCCGGCTGGTACAGGACCTGCAGCAGCTGTCGTTGGCGAAGGCAGGCGCCTTGCCCTTGCTGCGGACGTGGGTGCCGTTTGCGGAGCTGCTGCAGGAGATCACCGGCGTGCTGGAGCTGGAGGCGGAGCTGAAAGGCACGGAGCTTCTGGTCAGCGGCTATGTGGAGGAAGAGGTGTACTGCGACCGGGTGCGGATCAAGCAGGTGCTGATCAACCTGATCGGCAATGCGATCCGCTATACGCCGGATGGCGGCCGGGTCGAGGTGCAGGTGCGCCGCGGCCAAGGGAAACTCCATGTCGCCGTCCGCGACAACGGACCGGGGATTCCGCCGGAGAATCTGCCGTATCTGTTCGAGCGCTTTTACCGCGTGGAAGGATCGCGCAGCCGGCAGTCGGGCGGCATGGGTCTCGGGCTCGCCATCGCGAAGGAGTTCGCCGTCGCGCACGGCGGGTCGCTCGGGGTGCAAAGCGAGCCGGGCGAAGGGACGACGTTTACGCTGACCCTGCCGTTGTTTCCGACGTCTTGACAACTTCTTGATATCTTCCTGACAGGTTGTGCACACCGCTTTGCTACTGTGTAGGGAAAGGAGGTAGAGGCAGATGATCGAAGTGCAAAAGCTCTGGAAAGTGTACGGAAAAGGCGATACGGCGGTCGAAGCGCTGCGCGAGGTGTCGCTGACCGTGGCGCCAGGCGAGATGATCGCGGTGATGGGCCCGTCGGGATGCGGCAAGACGACCTTGCTCAACTGCATGTCGGGGATCGATACGGTGACGTCGGGCACGGTGCGGTTCGATGGGCAGGATGTGCAGATGATGCACGAGGTGCAGCGCGACCGCTGGCGAGCGGAGCAGATGGGGTTCGTGTTTCAGACCTACAACCTGATTCCTGTCCTGTCGGCGGTGGAAAATGTGGAACTGCCGCTGCTGACCCAAGGCATGCCGGTGAAGATAGCACGCAAGCGGGCTGAAGAAGCGCTGACCCGCGTCGGCTTGCAGGAGCGGGCGCACCATCGGCCAAGCGAACTGTCGGGCGGCCAACACCAGCGGGTGGCGCTGGCGAGGGCGATCGTCAACCGGCCGCACGTGATCTGGGCGGATGAACCGACCGGCGCGCTGGATCGGGTGACGACCGAGCTGGTGCTCGATCTGTTTGACCATCTGAACCGGGTGGACGGCATCTCGTTCGTCATCGTCACGCACAACCCAGAAGTGGCGGAACGGGCGCACCGGGTGATCTACATGGACAGCGGTCAGATCGTGCAAGAGCGGGTGACGAAGCGCGAGAGGAGGGAACCGCGATGATCGTGACACTCTTGCTCGGCCTGCCGCTGCTCTGGATGTTGTGGCAGCTGTATCGGACAGCAAGGCGGGCTCCGCATCTGCGGCGGATGGCGTGGCGCAATCTGGTGCTGCACAAGAGCACGGCTGCGCTGACCGTCTTGGGCGCGATGATCGGAACAGCGCTGATCACCTCCGCCCTGCTATTCCAGCACTCGATGGTGCAGAGCGGCGAGCACGCGCTGGAACGGCAGTTTGGCCGCATCGGGTACGATGCGCAGGCCGGGTCCGGCGTAGTGCCGGAGCGCGTGGTGGCCGACCTGCGCGAGCAGGTTGAGCAGGGGCAGTTGAGCGACGTGACGGGGGTGCTGCCGACGGCGGCGCTGGTGTCGGAGCTGCACACGACCGATGCAACGGGCGCAACGCTGTTGATGCGGCCGGGGGTCTATCTGCACGGATTCGACCACGAGCAGGCGCGGCAGTTTGATCAAGCGGCGATGGCAGGCGTGCCGGAGATCGGGGTGGACGAGATCGTGCTGTCCGAGCCGGTGGCAGAGCAACTGGAAGTGACGGCGGGCAGCCGGGTCGCGAGCGGAAGTGCTGTGTTTCTCGTGAAAGCGGTGGTGCCGGAGCAGGGGCTGACCGGGTATCGCGGCAGCGGGCATGCGGCGGGCACCGCACTGGTCAGTCTGGACACTGCGCGCAAGCTGGCCGGGGTGCCGGAGGGGGCGTACACCAACGTTTTGCTCTCGTATCCGACCTATCTGTTTGGATCGGGGCGATTGGACAGTACCATTCCCGTTTTATCCGGCACCGGTCTCGGCCTGCAAGACAGGGCGGTGCGCGGCGAAGCGGAGTGGAGACTCGACAAATCGAGGAAGTTGCTGCCGATCTTCACGATCGCTTCGTGGACGGCGATCCTGATCGGCGTGATGCTGATCCTGAACATCTTCCACATGATCGCCGAAGAGCGCAGGCAGGAGCTCGGCGTACTGCGAGCGCTGGGCATGACGCGCGTCGACCTTGGCGCACTGCTGCGGCTGGAAGGGGAGTTTTATGCGCTGCTCTCCGGGGGTGTTGGACTCTTGGCCGGGCTGGGTCTCGCATATGAGATCATGCTGTCGATGGGCGGCTTGTTTGCCAGTGCTGTGGCGCAGGAGGAAGGGCTGCAGGTGGACTACCAGTTGCTGGTGGGTGCGGAGCCACTGCTTCAAGGCTTTTCGATCGGGGTGCTCTTGATCCTGCTGTGCTCGCGGCGGGTGTCGAAGCGGGCGTCCGACCTCACGATCGTCGAAGCGCTGTATGCAGCCGGGGACACGCGCCGCGAGCGGATCGGCAAAGGCAAGCTGTCCCTCTCGCGCACCGCGGTGCGGCTGGTCACGGCGGTGCTGACGGCCGTGCTGTTTTTACTGACGCTGACCGACGCGTTTCGGACGGGGCTCAGGGAGACGTTTTCAGGTACGTTTCCTTTGTGGTTGTTTGCGATCGGGTTTGCGTTGACGCTGTCCTGCGCCATGCTTGTGACCGCCGCTTTTGGGCCGTTGTCAGGAGTGATCGACAAGACGCTCGCTCCCTTTGGGCGCCTGGTGGCGGTGCTGCGGATGGCGCTGCGTTACCCGATGTTGGAGAAGACACGGACGACGCTTTTGGTGCTGATGTTTGCGCTGGTGTTTTTTCTGACCTCGCTGTCCGGGGTGTTCAGTGAGACGATGGCGGCACAGTTTGGCGAGCGGGATGTTCGTTTGCTCACCGGCGGCTATGATCTGGTGGCGACGGCGGAAGGAAAACGAATAACAACGGAGCAGTTGAAACAGCAGCTGCAAGATTCGCCGCATGTGGAAACGAGCAGTGTCGCGGCCGTGGCGGCGGTGTGGCAGACCGCTTTGTTTGGCGAAGACGATCCCGGTTTTGAGCGGACGGAGTACCCGAATCTCAACGGGATCGATGCCGCGTTTGCCGGGCAGACCACGCTGCAGCTGCGCGAGCGCGACCCGGCGTATGCTTCTGACCGGGAGGCGTGGCTGGCGGTGGCGAATGATCCTGGCGTGATGATCGTCTCCGAACAGGACATGCAGTGGGCTGAACTGCCTAAGAAGCGCATCATCGGGGTGGCGGCGTATGAGGTGGAGAGCATCTCGTTTCTGGCCTCATCGGGCGTGTTTGTCAAACAAAGCGAAGTCGAACGCCTGGCGACCGATCCGCAGCGGATCGCCACCGAACTGTTGATTCGCCTGCAGAACGAACAGGCCGCTGCACAGACGGTGAAAGGGATTGAAAAAGCGTTGACACAGCAAGGCATCTATCCCATGCGCAATGTGCAGGCGGAGTTGCATCTGAACAGCTCGTTTGTGCGGATGCTGTTCACGACGTTTGAAGGCTTCTGCCTGCTGGCGGCGTTGATCGGGATCGGAGGCCTTGCGATCATCATGATGCGGGTGATCCGCGAACGCCGTCAGGGGATCGGGATGCTGCGGGCGATCGGCGTGCGGCCGGGGCTGATCTATTGGAGCATCATGGTCGAAGGTGCGCTGATCGGCATGCTGGGCATCTTGATCGGTTCGCTTTGCGGAAGCTACGTCGGCGCGGTGATGATCGAGCTGTTTGCTGAAGACGAACCGATCACGCTGCTGTTCCCGTATGCCAAGATCGGGCTGTATGTCGGCGGGACGCTGCTCATCGCGTTGCTCGGGACGATGCTCCCGGCCTGGCAAGCGTTCAAACTGCCGCCGGCAGAAGCGACGAAATATTTAGGCTAGGGATTTTTTGTGATATGCTAAGGAGAGGGGGTAAGTCACGAGAGGAGCTCAGCAGGCAATGGCAGGCACAACGACAACAGGACAGATGACGCGGGAGACCGCGATTCAATTATATGAAGCGATCGAGCACCGGCATTCGCTGCGATCGTACACAGGTGAACCGCTGCCACAAGCGGAGCGGGAGCACCTGCTGCAGTTTTTGCAAAACGGCTGGGAGCCGTACCCGGGTGCCCGGACGCGGGCGGTGCTGCTCGAAGGCACGGAGACGACAGCGAAGATTTTCAAAGGCTTTCTCGGCAGTTACGGCGCGGTGAAGGGCGCTCCGGCGATGATCTGCATGATCGCAAATGTGGAAGACCCGTATTTTTATGAAGCGACCGGCTACATGGGCGAGCAATGTGTGCTGTACGCGACCCGGCTCGGTTTTGACACCTGCTGGATCGGCGGGTTCTTCCGGCCGGAAGTGGCGGGCGAATTGATCGGTCTGGCCAAAGGCGAGCGGGTGCTGGCCGTGTCGCCGGTCGGCTATGCGAAGAAGGACGGGATGAGCTCGCTGTATGAAGGCTTGTTCAAGTTCGGCACGAAGCGCGGGGCGCGCAAGCCGCTGGAGCAGATCTCGTATCTGGAAGACGTGGTGCCGCCGCGCTGGTTTGACCGCGGACTGGAAGCGGTGCAGGTGGCGCCGTCGTCGTACAACAAGCAGCCGTGGCATGTGTTTTATCACAAGGACGGGCGCATCTCAGTCTCCAGCATCGAGGAGTATAAGGACAAGAAGCCGGTCTATCGGGGCGCGCCGAATTCGAGCCGCCTCTGCTGCGGGATCGCGATGCTGCATCTGAAAGCGGCGACGCGGGCGCTGGGGATCGAAGGGCACTGGATTCCCGGGGAGGAGCCGGGCAATCCGATCGCCGTCTATTATGTGCCAGAGAATGTGCAGAACGAGCTGGAGTGAGGTGAGCGGCATGGAGCATCTGCTGTTTGAAGTAAACGAGGGCATCGCGACAATCGTGTTGAATCGACCGGAGGCGCGGAATGCGTTCTCCATTCCGATGATCGAAGCATGGGTGAAGGCGCTGGAGGAGTGCCGCGACCGCGAGGACATCCGCGTCGTCGTGCTGACGGCGAACGGAAAGGCGTTTTGCGCGGGCGGCGACGTGAAGGCGATGCGCGAAGGGCGGGGCTTTTTGGAGCCGGGCGAGTCGGAGCTTGATACGCACAGCACGGGCTTGGCGCGGAAAAATTCGCTCTGGAAGCTGATCCAGCGCGTGCCGCTGACGCTGGAGCAAGTCGACAAGCCGGTGATCGCGGCGGTGAACGGCGATGCGATCGGGGCGGGCTGCGACATGGCCTTAATGTGCGACATGCGCGTGGCGGCCGATACGGCGCGCTTTGCCGAGGCGTACGTGAAGCTTGGCATCGTGCCGGGCGACGGCGGAGCGTATTTCCTGCCGCGGCTGGTCGGGATGCCCAAGGCGCTGGAACTGTTGCTGACCGGCGACCTGATCGATGCCGGGGAAGCGCTGCGCATCGGATTGGTCAACCGCGTCGTGCCGGCGGAGCAGCTGATGGAAGAGACCTACAAGCTGGCACGCAAGATCGCCGCCCAACCGCCGGTTGCGGTGCAACTGATCAAGCGAGCGGCGTATCAGAGCGTGAATGCCGATCTGCGCACTGCGCTGGATCTCGTGTCGTCGCATATGGCGATCGCGACCGAGACGGAAGATTATCGGGAAGCGATGCAGGCGATGTTTGAGAAGCGGCAAGGTGTTTTCAAAGGGAGATAGCGTCTCAAGGTACCTGTTTGACTAAGACTGGCGCCAAGTTTCATATTTAATAGCGTTGCTTTAAAAGACTTCCTGTCGAAGACAGGAAGTCTTTTCCGATTGCTACCACTGTTGCAACGCGCGTTCAGCATGTTCGCGCTGGTTGTAGGCGCGGGCGATGGCGGCTGATGCGGCGGCGAGGTGGTGCCAGCGGGCGGGGTGGGAAGAGTATTTGGTTTCCAGCCAGAGGCCCCAGATCATTTTGGTGATGTGCAGGGCGCGGAACGGGCCGCCGACTTTCAGGCTTTCGTGCATCAGCGCTTGGGTCAAGGCGTCGAGGTCGTACCCTTGCTGCAAGTACGCTCCGGTCAGGGATGCCGCTTCGAGACCTGTCGCATCGCGGGAGATGCTGGCAAGGATCGCGGCGAGCAGGTCCGCTTCGCTCGGCGCTTGCACTTCAGCAACATCCGGCAGCGTGAGCCAAGCGGCACGGTCGCCTTTAAACGTCCGCGTGCGGGCACTTTCCAAGGCGGTCAGCAGCGCGGGACGCTTCAGCTCGGCTGGCACCGTCTCGTCGCGCAGGATGTTCAGCAGGCAGTGGATGCCGGTCACGATGTGTTCATCGTAGGAGCCGCTCCGCAAGAAGATCTGCGAGGAAGCGATGGCCAGCGTCTCATACAGCGTCGGCAGATTGACGCCGGCCGCCAGTTGGGCGCCAAACAGATCGGGCTCGGTGCCATGCTCCGCCTCGATCAGCTGCGCGGCAAACGCGTCCACCAGCTCCGCATCGACTTCGCCTTCCCAGCGCATCGGATGGTCGGCCAGGACATGCTTGGCGATCGCCGCCTGCACGCGCTCCCAATAGACAGGTTTCTTCGGCAGCGAAGCCAGATACTGCACAGCCGGACGCAGCAACGGCTCGCCGTACTTTGCGAAATCATCCACCGCCAGCAGGTCGAGCGTGCGCAGCGCGATCAGCAGTTTGTGCTCATTGCCGCCGTATTCCTGAAGCCCCATGCGCAGCAACACATGGCGCACATCGCCTCCCGTCTGGCGATAGAGGCCGACAAACAAGTTCTCCGTCAGATGCTGATACGTGCCGTCCGCAAAGTTCTTCAGCAGATCCTCTTGCGTCTCCTCCGGCGTCGCGCGCTGCACGCCTTGCACGTGCGGCTGGATGTACGGGCCGTAGTTGGGCGCATGGAACAGGTCGAACACATACAGCGCCGCTTGAATCATCGCCAGCCGCTTGTGCCGCTCATCCATCAAGGCGGACGCATGGATCATCGGTCCCATGTTCAGCGTACCGTGCCCGATCCACGGCCCGTGATGGTCGATCCAGCGCGCCGAGACCAGCGCAAACAGCAAGTAGATCTGCTTGTCGGTCAACCCGTCCGCCTGCAACTCTGCGATCACTCGCCCCGCGTCTTCTCCGCTGCCCGCTTCGATTTTCGCCAAAAATTGCTCCAACTGCTCGTCATACCGCACTGCCTGATACATAGCGCTCACTCCTTGACTTGGGAAGTTTTATCCAAATTATAACACATACTTTGTATAGGTGTATATATGGAAAGTTCCAAAAAGAAAACCAGACGATGTCACACCGCCTGGCTCAAACGCTGCTATTTGACGGAGATCACTTTGACCAGAGTCACCTGATCCCACACATCTTTGGGCATGTACTGAATGGTGTAGTCTTCCACTTCAATCGTCGCAAAGCCGACGGCACCGCGGTCACCGAGGTAGCGATTGGCTTCGTCCTCGTTGCGGAACTGCAGCTTGAGACCGCCGCGAACGTCGCGGGCGAGCAGCGGGAACTGTTTGGCCGATGCACGGTCGGGGATAAAATACAGGCGGCCGCCTGCTGCTTCCAGACCCGGCTGCATACGCTGGAACTGGCCGGTGATCGTCACGCGGCCGGAAAACGAAGCCAGCACAGAGTAGAGCTGGTCCTGGTCGGTCACCTGCAAACCTTTCAGCGTCATCGTGCCGATCTTGTCCCCGACCTTAGCGGTGGAGGACTCAAAGACGATGCCATCTTCGCGGCGTCCCGACGCCGGAGATCTGTCATTCGGGGACGGGAAGCTGGTCTGAAAGCTGTACACGCGCCAATAGCCGCTGTCCTGCATCAGCTGCACGCGGGCGATCTCGCCCTCCGTCTTGGCGTCGTTGTACCAGAGCTGCACGTCGTATTCGGGCATGGCATCCGGCATCTTCGGGTCCTTGTTCAGGATCTCCCAGCTCTTGACCGATTGGCCACGCTCATTCTGCTCGGCGAGCGTCCAGTTCGCCGCCTCGTAGTCAAGCAGCACTTCGCTCTGCCGCCCCGGCGTTAACAGCGCCCACTGCAGTACCGCATTGCGGTCATGCAAGCTCTGCGCAAAGTAGGTGAGCGTCTGCTCGATCTTCGTGCTGCGGAAGTGATCGGCAAACGTGTCGACGACCAGTTTGCCGTCTTTTTGGCGGGCGAACTGAACGACTTCGAGAAACGACCCGGTCGGAAATGGCATGGCGCTGCTCGATTTGCCGCTGCTGTGGCGTGTCTCGAGGTTGACGTAGGCGACGATGCGGTTGTCGATGCCCGGCTTGGACGTGAGCTCAATGTTGACGATCACAAAGCGGTTGGCGCGCTCCGGGTCGGCTTCGGCCTGGATGTACTCTTTCAGCGCTTCGACCAGCTCGGTGTTCTCGGCGGTCGGTTGGAACTGAACTTGGATCTCCACCTTGTCGTCTTGCGTCGATGTGGCTTTGTCCACCGGATCTGTTTTCGGCGGCGTCACCGGCTGCTCCGGCGCGGGCTGCGGCGGAGTCGCCGGGGTCAGCTGAGCCGGGGAAGCGCTGAGCTGCTGTGCGATCAAGGTGCCGGCGGTGATCACGACTGCCACGCTGGCTGCGATGGACGTCCAGCGGACGAAAGGCAGGCGCTTGTTGCTGCGGATGGCTTTTTCAATCTCTTCGCGGCTCGGCTTGAGCGACTTGGAGGGCTGCGGCGTGTCGATGTTGGACAGGTCATGAACGATTTTTTCCATCAGGGCATGTTCTCCTTGGCAGGCCTTGCAAGCTTCAATGTGGGCGCTGTCATCAGGGGTGAGCAGGGAGGACCAGATCGCTTTTTGCACGTCTTCGCATTTCACAGCACTTCACCTCCTTGAAGGAATAAGCTTCGCAGCCGGTCTTTGATGCGGAAGACCCGCGTTTTGACGTTCGATTCGGATAAGTTCATGATCTCCGCGACTTCGCGAACGGAGAGATCGTTTTGAAAGCGGAGGATCAGGATGTTGCGGTCTGTCTCCGGCAGACCTTTTAAGGCTGCTTCCAGCATCAGCCGGGCATCGGCCGCCTTTTCGAACGAGGAGACAGGCGTCTGGTCGGGCAGCGGTTCGGTCTGGCGGATCTTCTTCTTGCGCAACGCATCGCGATAGGCGTTCATAATCAAGCTGTAGACCCACGTTTGCAGCGAAGAGTCGCCGCGGAACTTGGATAATTTCGTACAAATTTTATAAAGGACGTCTTGGGCCAGGTCTTCGGCGTCCTGTTGATGGCGGGTAAGCGAAAAAGAGACTTTGAACACGAACGGTTCCAGCTCATCGAGCAGGTCGGACATCGCGTCGGCGTCGTAGAGCGCTCGTTTTACAATTTCATCCACGGGGCGGGCCCCCTTTCCTTCAAATGCGTCATCTTTGATCGTAGCATACCATCTGACGCAGGAGAGCAGGGAGCCGTTACATGCCCGATCAATTTTTGTCAAAAAGTAGAATGGAGCTGCCCTGTGGTATAATAGACAAGATAATGGAGAGCGGAGGGAGTCACTTTGAAAAACTCGAACTTTTTGATCGTGGATGGCAGTTCGATGCTGGTGCGGGCGTATTTTGCTTCGGCGTTTTCCGGGCGCATCATGCGTTCGTCCAGCGGGGTGTATACGAACGGCGTCTTTGGGTTTCTGAACATGATGCTCAGCGCGGTGGAGAAGATGCAGCCGACGCATCTGTTCGTGGCCTGGGACGTGTCGCGCGATACGTTCCGCCGCGAGCTGTTCCCGCAGTACAAAGGCACGCGCGGAGAATTGCCGGACGAGCTGCACCCGCAGTTTGAAACGATGAAAGAAGTGCTGGCGGCGATCGGCGTGCCGCAGCATTTTGATGAGAAGTACGAAGCGGACGACATCATCGGCACCCTGGCCTATCAGGCGTCCGACGCCGGGCACAAAGTGCTGGTGCTGACCGGCGACCGCGATGCGCTGCAACTGGTCCGAAGCGGCGTGACGGTGGCGATCATGAAAAAGGGCATCACGGAGATGGAGATGTATACGCCGGCCTCCCTGTTTGAGACGTGGGGCTTGACCGCGTCGCAGATCATCGACTTGAAAGGCCTGATGGGCGATACGAGCGACAACATCCCGGGCGTGCCGGGCATCGGCGAGAAGACGGCGAAGAAGCTGTTGCTGGAATACGGCACGGTGGAGAACCTGATCGAGAACCGCCATCTGCTGAAAGGCAAGATGAAGGAGAAGATCGAAGAGCATCAGGAGATCGCCATGCTCAGCAAGCGTTTGGCGACGATCGTCACCGACGTGCCGATGGTGCACGGCGTGGAAGACTGCAAGCTGTCGTTCAAGATGGAGTCGGCGAAGGAGAAGCTGAAAGAGCTGGATCTGAACCGCTTTGTTGCGAATCTGGAGCGTCTGATACAGGTCGGGTAGAGATCTGGAAAACATTTTGCAAAAAGACCATCAAGGAAGTTGCTTGGTGGTCTTTTCTATTGAGTGCGAGTAATGGTAAGGTGGAAGACAGAGGTGATGAACGGATGAGCAGGGAACTGGAGTTTGGCCGAGTGGCCGTTGAAGCGCTGCAGGTGCTGGCAGATGCAGTTGAGCAGGATGCGACCCGGCGCGGGGCCGGTGAGCGGCAGGCGGAGTCATTTTTGGCAGGACAAGTGTCGGCGTGGCTGGAGCAGTATGCAGGTGCCCCGCTATGGGAGCGGCGCAAAGAGCTGGGCTTGCAGCTGCGCTCCGAGCTGATGGACCTGCTCAGCGGCATGGAGCCGCAGTTGGCGACCGCCTTGCTGTGCGGATTGCCCGGTGCGGCACGGCGCGGGTATTCGGCGCAGCGGTTGGCCGGGAGTCTCGGCGTGGAGGCGGTGCAGATCGCCGCGTGGGAAGCGCAGGCGTATGCCCGGCTTGGCGAGCTCGCGACAGAGCGGACGCCGCTGTTGGCGTTTTTGCAAGCGCGGGTTGGCGAAGGCGGGGAAGCGAGCTATGGGGCGCAGACCGATTCATTAGAAGTTAGCACACAGGATACTAGCCATCATGCCGAGGGATTGCAAAATTCTATGGTGAGTCAGGATGGTTGCGGGTCGCATGAAGCTGGCCGATTTGTGTCGGACGTGACGCTTGCTACTGTGCGCCAAGCGGAAGTTTCCCCGAGCGCACTGTCTGCTGAAGCCGTTGCAGGATTGCTGAAGTCTGCCCGGGCCGAGGCCGATTTTGACCTGCGCACGTTTGTGAGCGCCGGTTTGGAGCTGCGCATTCGACAGGCGTTTCATCGTTTCGGCCGGAGTGAGCAGGAGCAGGTCGAGTCGCTTTTTTCAGAAGAAGAGCGGGCAGCCGTGGCGCTGATCGGCGCACGGATGACGCTTGAGATGAACGGAGAGGAGGAGACGGCAGATGGTTGATTTGCGGGAAACGCTGCAGCAGCTGTTCGGCTTTGAGGATTTTCGCGGGGCGCAGCGGGAGATCATCGAGGCGCTGATGGACGGGGAAGACGTGCTGGGCATCATGACGACCGGGGCGGGCAAATCGCTCTGTTATCAGTTGCCTGCGATGATTCTGCCCGGCGTGACGCTCGTCATCTCGCCTTTGATCGCGCTGATGCAGGACCAGGTCGACCAGATGCACCGCCGGGGGATGCTCGAAGCGACCTTCATCAACTCCTCACTGCCCCCGTCCGAGGTGCGCAACCGCATGGAGGGCATGCGCGTCGGCGGCTACAAAATCGTCTATGTCGCCCCCGAACGCCTGCGCAGTCAGGAGTTTTTGCACTTGCTGCTCGACATTCCGATCTCGCTCTTGGTCGTCGACGAAGCGCACTGCATCTCCGAATGGGGACATGACTTCCGTACCGACTACCTGCAGATCGGCGTGGTCAGAGAAAAGCTCGGCAACGTGCCGGTGCTCGCGCTGACCGCGACGGCGACGCGGGAGGTGCAGGAAGACATCCTGATCCACCTGAGGATGCAGAACTGCCAGCAATTCGTGACCGGATTCGACCGCCCGAATATCTCCTTTGTCTTTCAGTGCGAGGCGACACGCGAGGACAAGTACCGCGAAGCTTTGGCGTTTTTGCGGAAACAGCGGGGTGCAGGGATCATCTACAGCTCCTCGCGCAATGAGTGCGAAGAGGTGGCGCGCTTCCTGCAACGGGCATTGCCGGACGACTCGATCGCCTTTTACCACGCCGGCCTGTATCCGGAGGAACGCAAGCAGGTGCAGGACGAGTTCATGCAGGGGCGGATTCGCATCGTCGTGGCGACCAACGCATTTGGCATGGGCATCGACAAGCCGGACATCCGCTTCGTGCTGCATCTGCACGTGCCGTCGTCCGTCGAAGGCTACTATCAGGAGGCAGGGCGTGCCGGGCGCGATGGCAAGCCGTCTCTGTGCATGACGATCTACAACGAGCAGGACCGGGCGATTCACCATTTCTTTATGAAGCGGGAGTTTCCGACCGAGAAGGAATTCGACACCGCCTGCCACATGTTCCACGCAGGCATCGGCGAAGACGGTCTGTTCCGCGGCTCATGGCGGGAGATGCTGCGCTGGCCGGGGCTGGACGATGACAAGCTGTCCCTGCTCGTCCACCACTGGGAGAACAGCGGCGGCTTGGAGATGATCGACTTCACCGGCGACAACGTGGTCGCCCGCGTCGATCTGGAGCGGATTCGCAGCCGCAGTCTCGACGTGATGCATGCGATTGAGCGGCTGAAACTGCGCCGCTTCGGCAAGCTGAACCGCATGGTCGAGCTGCTGCGCGCTCCCGTGTGTCATCGCGAAGGGATCTTGAGCTACTTTGGCGAGCATCTGCGCGTGCGTCCCGAGATCTGCTGCGATGTGTGCAACGCCGAGCTGAAGCTCAACCCGTCGCTGATCGATGCCACCCTTGGCGCACTGGATTGGCAGCAGATTCTGGATGACCTGTTGCCAGAAGCTGTGCTCGACCCGCGAGTGGCTACCAATGTGTCGCTGTCCATGACGGAGGGCGAAGAAGCGTACCGCGTCGGCCAACAGAAGAACTTAGACGAACTGCCGCGACTGTACGAACTGCTCCAATCCCCGTCGGTGACGACAAGGCGGATGGCATGTTCCGCCATCGGCAAGATCGGTGCGCCGCAAGCTGCCCCGTATCTGCTGCCGATGCTGCAGGACAGCAATCCGCAGGTGCGGCAGTATGCGTTAAAAGCGCTGGAGAAGATCGGCGACCGCCGTTGTGTACCGGCGGTGGCAGCCCTTTTGCGACGCGAGGAGAAAGAGTACAATATAAGACAGGCCCGCCAGATGCTGGCAAATTGGGGAGAGGGGTTTTAAACAATGGCTGTGGATAACAAGTTTTCCGATCAGGTGACGACTGTGGGCGAACTGAAGAAGTATGTGGAAGACTTCGTGGTGGCTCGTAACTGGACTCGTTCGCATTCGCCGAAGAACCTCGCGATGTCGATCGCGATTGAAGCGGCGGAGATCATGGAGCATTTCCAATGGGGCGACCGCGAAGATTTTACGCCGGAGTTGCTCGGCCCGGAAAAGATCGACGAGATCCGCATGGAAGTGGCCGATGTGATGATTTACATGCTGAGCTTCTGCCGCGCGCTGGGTATCGATCTTGCCGAGGCGGTTCAATCGAAACAGGAGAAAAATGAGGTACGGTTCCCAGTCGACGTTGTGCGTTTTGTGGAATAGTTTGTGGATGGAGGTCAGGTTGTGAATAACCAGGGCAGCAAAGAGCGGAACAAGCAAGGCGGATACGGGAAAAAAGGCTTTGGCGCAGGAGGCGGGGCTCGTGCGGCCGGCGGGGCGAAGCCGGGCGGCCGCGTGCAGGCGCGGGACGAGAATTACAAGCCGCCGGGGATCAAACTGAATGTCGGGCAGGTTGTGGATCTTGAAGTGAAACGCATGGGGATCAACGGCGAAGGCATCGGCTATGCCGAGCGCCAAGTGATCTTCGTCCCCGGCGCTTTGCCCGGTGAGCAGGTGGTCGCGGAGGTTGTGAAGGTCGAGCCGCGCCATGCTGTGGGTAAGTTGATCCGCGTGAAGCAGAAGAGCAAAGACCGCGTCGAGCCGCCCTGCGCCGTGTACGACCAGTGCGGCGGCTGCACGCTCCAGCACATGAGCTATCCGGCTCAACTGGAGATGAAGCGCGAACTGGTGCGCGAATCCCTTTCCCGCTACGCCGGCTTGAAGAAGCCGCCCGTAGAGCCCACCGTAGGCATGGCCGACCCGTGGGGGTACCGGAACAAAGCGCAACTGCCCATTGTGGAACACAAAGGCGAAGTGGTCGTGGGGCTGTTTCAAGCGGGTTCGCACCAGATCGTCGATGTCAGCGGTTGCGCCGTGCAGCACCCCATGACCAACCGTATCGTGCAGGAAGTTCGCGACATCGCGAAAGAGCTGGGAATCTCGCTGTATCAAGAGAAAGTACATAAAGGCGAGTTGCGCACCGTGGTGGCTCGCGTCGGTTTTGAAACAGGGCAATGTCAGCTGACCTTGGTGACAAGAACAAGGGAGTTGTCGCAGAAGAAAGAGCTCGTGAAAAAGATCCTCGAGCGCATCCCGGAGATCACCTCGATCATGCAAAACGTGAACCCGGCGAAGACGTCCCTGATCTTTGGGGATGAAACGCTCCCCCTGTGGGGAACTGGGGATATCCAGGAGCGCTTGGGTGACGTGCAGTTCTCGTTATCCCCAAGAGCCTTCTTCCAGTTGAACCCGGAGCAGACGCCGAAGCTTTATAATCTCGTGGCAGATGCGGCGGAACTGACAGGCACAGAAGTCGTTGTGGATGCATACTGCGGCGTGGGGACAATTGGACTGTGGCTGGCTCCGAAGGCGAAAGAAGTCCACGGGATGGATATTACGCCGGAAGCGATCGCAGACGCGAAGCGCAACGCCAAACTGTCAGGTGTGGATAACGCCCGTTTTGTCGTGGGTGCAGCCGAGAAGATTTTGGTGGACTGGATGAAGCAGGGGTTGCGTCCCGATGTTGTGGTCGTTGACCCGCCGCGGACGGGGCTGCATCAGGATCTGATCGACGCCCTGTTGAAAACTGCCCCGAAGCGGATCGTCTATGTGTCGTGCAATCCATCCACATTGGGGAAAGATTGTGGGCAATTGGGGAAGAAGTATGAGATCAAGAAAGTGACCCCTGTGGATATGTTTCCGCAGACGGCGCATGTGGAAAGTGTGACGGTTTTAGTGAGGAAGAAAACATAAGAGATGTGGCGTGAATGCGAAAGTTGGTATAGAAAAGGCTTCGTTCTTTTGAACGGAGCCTTTTCTACGCACTTTCGTTTCTTAGATCAAAGCCGGTCCAAATGGGTTAGGCGGTTGATTCTCAGCCAGGTAGGAGTTGAAGGTGGGTACTGGAGGTAGGAGTTGTTCAGTATGGGCTTGCGCTACATAAACCGAACCCGAAGCAGGAGCCGTATGTGGAGCAGGCGGAATGTCTTGTGCGTACTTAATAATAGCAAGTGGTAACGGCGGCAGATCTTGCGCAACCATAGTGGGAACAAAGGTTTGCGGTGGAAGTTCCTCGGCAATGGGAATCGATGATAAGGGCAACAGTAGTGAAAAGGAAAATATCAAGCTGACAAGTGTTAATTTCCTCAAGTTAAAAATCCTCCTCGCCCAGAATAGGGAGTACGTTATTTGAAAGATTCCTTACGATTCTATAATATTTGATTGCTTGTGCTGAGTCATCATTATCTTCATAGAAATCAAGTAAATACCTTGCTGCAAAAGACTTTGTCCGATCATCAACCTTCATATCTAAGACTTTCATTGCAAAGTGTGGATTGTTACTAACCATTGATTTTAAGAGGTGGAACTTTGCCTCAAAAACAGCGTAATGGGTTCCGCTACTAACAACTCCATTAATCAACTCGAAAGCTGTATTGATATGAGTACTGGCAAGCTCAGTCTCTTGCATCATCAGTAAAGTTTTGACCAGCTCTTTCAGACTCACGAGTTTAGACATATGGTCATTCAGATACGGAAGTGCATCCTCAAAGAGCTTTTTAGATACTTGGTAATTGCCCTGGCGGAATTCGAAAGCCGCTGTGTTGTGAGTGGCACGAGCAATGCTCAATTGATGCTGGGTGCTTATATAATAATCTAGCGATCTATGATAGTGTCTTCGAGCTGCTTCATAATTGTTTTGGTTCTCTGCAATTTTGGCTAACGAGTAACAAATAACTCCGGCTCGAAATGGGTCACTTGCAAAGTGTGGTTCGACAGTTGAAATGATTTCGGAAAGGTGGGAGTACTCCTTACGGATAGAATATGTCAGCATTAGGTTTGCGATGATATTAAACAGCATTGATGTGTCATTGTTCTTGTTTGCTATTTTTTGTGCATACTCGAATGCAAGTAGCCATGTTTCAAATGCTTCATCATATTTTTCTAGAATGTAGTATGCGCGGCCAAGATCGTTTAGGGATTTTGTTCTCTCTGTTATACCTACGGCGATACTAGAAATTTTGGTAGCTAATTCTAATGCTCTTGGCAAATTTTCAAGTTTTTCAAGAAGTCCTTCTAATTCAACTTGATCCTCTTTTGTATCCTCTAAAAGCAATCGTTCTATGGGTAGGTGTAGGGCATCAGCAATTCTTCTCAATTCAAACAGGTAAAGATCCCGCTCCCCATGCAGCTTTTTGGAAAGCGTCACCCGGTTCATCCCAATGCGATTGGCGAGGGCCTGTTGGGTGAAGGCTTTGCCTTTCTCCTCCATGATCTCCATGATGCGCTGGCCGAGTTGGGGTGGGATGACGAAGCTCTGGGTATCTGGTTCGAAAGTCTTCATGCTGCCCTCCTTATTCAGATGAGGTTATTAACGGTCGTCGAAAGTAAAAACTAGTAGTTATATGATAAACAAATAACACCCTGATGTATATACAAACCTAAATGATTTTCTATACATAATTCGAAAATCCATTTATAAATACACAGAAATATCAGTCTAAACAATCTGCATCAAACATGTGATACGAGTTATTAAAAACACCTTCCTTAGTTTAACTCCTTCTATACAATGGTAATAGAAGCATTTGTAATCAGAGGGAGGAATAACTAGTGGTGACAACAACAATCGGCGCGCGAATTCGTGAGTTTCGGATGAAGAAGGGGATGACCCAGGTTGAACTGTCGAATGGCATTTGCACACCTAGTATGATCTCGCAGATTGAGGCGGATCGGGCGCGGCCGTCGTATCGGGTGTTGGCGGCGATTGCGGAGCGGTTGGATGTGGCGATGGAGTATTTGTTGAAGGATTTGCATTTGGAAATGGAAGTGACGAGCAAGTACAAGATGGCCATGGGGATGGTGTGTGCGGGGCAGTATTTGTCGGCGATTCCTTTGCTGGAGGAGGTGCGGGAGCAGGCGAATGGGCAGGTTTCTTGGATGGATCTGATGATGGAACTGGGTGTCTGTTACTTGGAGACCGGGCAGGGGAAACAGGCGACTGAGATTTTTCAGGAGGTGCAAGAAGCAGCGCTGCTTGGGAAGGATCAGGAGCGGTTGATCCGTGTGCTGATGCTTTTAGGGGACGCAGCGATGCGGGAGAAGGAGTGTACGCTTGCTTTGTTTCATACGAGCAGGGCGCTGGAGGCGTCTGGGGAAATGGGAGAGGGGATGCGATCTGTACGGCTTTCGCTGGTGACGCAAATGGCTGCAATTTATCAGAAGATGGGGAAGGCGGAGGAGGCGGTTCGATACTATTTGGAAGCGGCGGCGCTTTGTGACGATGGGGAGGACTTGGAGAAGAAGGGGAAACTGTATCTGCATGCAGCCCTGACTGCTCACCGGCAGAAGAGGTATGAGTTGGCAGAGGAGTATGCGACGAAGGCTTCGGTTCTGTTGGGGGAAGTGAAGGAGCAGGAACAGGCGATGGAGTGGAAGCGTCAGTTGATCCTTTTGCGGAGGGACAGCCAGGACGATTCTGTTCAGCAGTTGTTGGAGATGGCAAAGTGGTATGAGAAGAGAAATGATCTGGTAAAAGCGGGGGAGAGGTACGCGGATCTGGCCGCTCTGTGTTTTGAGTCTGAGCAGGACGAAGCGACTGGAAGCTATGCGGAAAAAGCGAGGTTGATGCTTCCGCATGATCATCCGGCGGTGGGGAAGGTGTATCGGGTGATGGGGATGGTACAGTTTGGCCGAGGTGAGTTGGAGAAGGGCAGGAAGTATCTGCAGCAGGCGATGACCATCTTTCAAACGCATGATCTACTTGCTGAGATGGAAGAGGTCGCGTTGAAGTTGGCCGGTGTGTTGGAGCAGAAGGGGGAGTATCAGGAGGCGCTGCGGATGTTAAGCGGGTTTCATGTGACGATGGTAGGCAAGTTGCAGGAGCGGGGGATTGCATTATAGGCAGCAATACGTCATAGAGGTGGAGATGAACACGAAAGGCCCCTTTCAAAATGAAAGGGGCCTTCGGAGTAAGGATTAGAATTGAATGGTAATGTCTTCAGAATCCCACTGAGTATAGCTGTTCACAGTCACCTTATTCACAGTCGAACTGTTTGATCCAAACGCTCCTCGACGGCTGGAAACGGTGTTTGCAGACGATACCGGAGCATAGCCGGTATCCGAATACAGGTATGCGCTGTCAAATTTAGCATTGCGCATATAGGAACCGTTGGTAAAGAGACCATTGTCTGTGCACAACGTAATTTGTCGGTTGAAAATAGCGTTCGAGGTATAGATGTTGTGGCTGCCGACATAGTAAAGCTGGTTGTCATACACAATGCTAAAATTTTTGCCGTCAAGAACCTTTGTCTCCAGGTACCCATCAGACCTTACTTTCGACTGGAGGTATACTACTTTTCCTGGCGTCAATGCACTAAGCACGCCGGTTGTAGCATGCTGGCCGCCTGTGGGGGCAGGATCATTGCTGTTGTAAACGCCTCGCCAGCCAGTACCATCGTATCCGGATCCATACCACAAACCGACATCAATCGCCCAATTTGATGTGGGTGAGGATACCGTATAAAACATGTATCCAGATGTAGCGGTTGCTCGATAAGCAGTGGGGATTGTTGCAAAGGCTGTCGCTTGATTCCAACCGGAAGAGGATTTTACTTCATAGCCAACACCACCGGAATCCGTACGAGTGGACAAGGGCATAGCAGTAACGCTGTAAGTATTCACACTGGTGCTGGGGCCGTTGATAATGTTGGGCGTAGTGTTTACTAACCCGTGCACGTATTGTTGGATCTGCTCATCGGTGAAGTTGTAGGCTGCAGCTTGTTGCTTGAGTGACAAGATATCTTCATTATACAAACTCGATTTTGAAAGACTAACCGACGGGTTTTGCTGACTGGAGACCTTATCGTTGAATGCACTGGACTTCTTAAACGGAGTTAGATCAACCTTGTGATTTTGCAAGAAAGCAAGGGCCTCACTACCGATGGTGTAAGATTCTTTTTCACTAGCTTGGGCAAACGTTGGAGCTGTCAGTGAAAACGAAAACAACAATACAGCTGATACTGAAGTCATTGCCAAATGTTTGATTTTCATTCTTTACTTTACCCTCCTTAGTTCGTATTGTTGTAGAGGTTTGTAATAAAACATCTGCGTTGGTTTGTTTTATTGTATAACCACTACAACTTATTTTAAATTGTATATATTTTATTTACTCATAGTCAATAGGACTTTTGTATCTTCAAATAGAGACACGTGATCCGGAGTCCTTGTTTTGCTACCATGCGGACCATGCCAAATGGTCGAAGAAGCGGAGAAGGTGATTATTCATTGCTGCTACAAAGAGTCGACCGACCAGATCATCATGGTCGGTCGATTTTTTGCTAATGAATGTACATGAGTACTTCTCTGCATATTCAGTGCCGGATAAATACGTGATAAATTATAAAGGTATTTCCTCTGTATATTGATCGATATAATCTTTACTTAAAAACATCTAGAAATAAAATCGTCAGAATGTTATAATCAAATCATCAACTAGGACATACATTCAAGGACAATCCAATATTATAGGAGGTAGTTTATCATGGAAAAATTCTTTGATCTCGATGTGCAAGTGAACTCGGTCGCTCCGTCGGCTGGGGTAAGTCCTGAAGATTGGTCGAGCGAGTGCTTTAAATCGATCTTCATCAAAGAATGCGTCGCAGAAGAGGCGTATTAATAACCCTGCCATCACTTGTTTCAAACGGGTGATGGCTTTCTTTTTTTGAAAATGGAGTATGAGCGCTTGATGATGGCAAAAGTGTTGGAGGACATTCTGCGTGTTCAGTATGTGATAAAACATGATAAATGATAGAAGTACTACGACTGTATTTCTTCGGGTATAACTTTTATTTAAACATATCTGGTATTACAATAGTCAGAATGTTATAATCAAATTACGAACTAAGACATACATTCTAGAGCAAACCAATACACTAGGGGGTAGTTTTCCATGGAAAAATTGTTCGATCTCGATGTGCAAGTACAAACGACCGCTCCGTCGGATGAGGTAAGTCCTTTGGCTTGGTCAGGCGGGTGCTTCCACTCGATCCTCGTCAGCGACTGCATCAACGACGTAATGTAAGGATAACCCAGCCATCACTTGTTCCAAACGAGTGATGGCTTTTTATTTTTATAGAAATTGGGGCTTGCGTCTCGCACAGACGTTTCTCGGCTGCATCGGCTCTGCGATTTCCAGACTTGCCCAGCGACTGTTGAAAAAGATACACTACATGTTAGGAAATGACGGTAGCACACGAGGAGGAAACGAGTTGAGCGACTTGTACAATCTAACGAAGATGAAGATCGCATCACCGGTTGAGAACGTGTTTGAAGCGATTGTCGATCCTGAGAAGATGTCGAACTACTGGTTTTCCGGCTCGGGCAGGCTGATTCAAGGCGAGACGATCACCTGGCGATACGAGGAGTACAATGCAGAAGTGGAAATCAACGTTCAGGAAGTGGAGGCTCACCGAAAAATTGTATTTTCTTGGGGCGGGTCGGTGGTGACCATTACGTTGGAGGAACAAGATCCAGCGACCACCATCATTGAAGTGAAAGAAGAAGGTTTCACCAAAGACGATCCTGAACTGATCAGCAAGTTGTTGGACAACAAAGAAGGTTGGGTGTATGTCCTGACCTGTTTGAAAGGGTACTTGGATCATTTGATGTATCCCAATCCGTTCAACTTTTATAAATATGGAATTAAAGCTCCAACTTCAGATGAGGTCGAAGGCGTACAGAAGATCTACGGGAAACTCTACTAAAACTTGGAGGATGGAAATATGAACTATAAAATGAACACGATCCAAGTCGTAGCAACAGCGCTTTTGGCAATGGTACTTACGGGATGTCAAACCTCGTCTGAACATACCCTAGGAGCCGAAAGCAGTCGCAATGTTGAACAGAGGTCAATCGTTTATGAGCCTGAGAATACGTACCCGATTGTTAACAATCATGGGAATATGATGACATATCCTGATTTGAAGACCATGTATGAGAAAGCCGATCTGGTGGCAGTGGTCCAAGTCAATGATCAGACAACCATAAAGTTAGGCGAAACATCGGTAGGGACTCGTTCGAATGCGGTATTGAAGGAGATTTACAAAGGAGAGGGGTCAGCGAGAGGTACCTCCATTGTTATTTCAGAAGACGGTGGTATCTTTGACCCATCACAAGTAAAAGGCAATGAAACCCGCATCGATCCGAATCATCCGCCAACTGAGATAAAGGGTTTGGTCGAGATTGCACTTGATGGGTCGACTGTAATGAAGTCGAATCAACAATATTTTGTGTTTCTAAGAAAAAGTGGCAACCCTGAAAACGGATATAACGTTGTGGGGGTTGTTCAAGGGAAAATTAAAATCTCTGAAGGCGAGCAACTGGTTGCCACCGTTGATCCAAAAGAATTCAAGGAACATCCTGCGAAGTTTATTTTGCAAAGTCAATTTGCCGGGAAGAGCAAACAAGAGCTCGTCAAGAAAGTCAAGGAAATGAAATAACAATCTGTTGTGTTGTTACGAAACAAAAATGCCTCGGCTTGCTGCCAAGGCATTTTTTTCTTATCGTCCTGCTTCAGATGAAACGATCCTGCGTGGTGAACTGGGGAGATCTTCGAAGCTGTAGAACTTGGGTGTGGGGATTGAGACCCCGGTGTTGAGGCGGATGTGTTTCGTAATCCGTGTTTGCCACAAAAGGCAAGTTCGCTCATCAGAGGCTTCGTAAATCGGATTTTTATAGAAATATTTAGTAAATCAATCTAAATAGTTTGAAAAATGGTCACAGTAAGGTGGTTGAGTCAATAATTCCGAGCGGAATTGAATAATATAATAGAAGGTGTAAAATAAGGGAGGGGAGAGGATCGTTGAATGGATCACATAATCTTTGAGGTCGGAACTGCTTTATTGTTGGTTGCGATCGCATCATTGATTGCTGCAAAGCTTAAGTTCTCCATCATACCATTTCTGATGGTTCTTGGTATGCTGGTCGGCCCCCACGCTCCAATTATCGGCATTTTTGACTTCACCTTTATAGAAAGTCAAGAAGTGATATCATTTCTTGGGAGAATAGGCGTTCTCTTTCTCTTGTTCTATATCGGTTTGGAGTTCTCAGTTTCCAAGTTGGTCAAATCAGGACGGAACATCGTATTTGGAGGCACCACGTACGTTGTGTTGAATTTCGTCATCGGGTTGGCTTACGGTTTTTTGGTCAAGTTTCCGTTGTATGAAACGTTGATCATCGCCGGGATGCTGTCCGTGTCTTCCACCGCCATCGTAGCGAAAGTGCTGGTGGATCTCCGGCGTACAGGTAACTCGGAGACCGAGCTGATTCTGGGTATGATTTTGTTTGATGATCTCTTCCTCGCCGTGTTTCTATCGGTCATGTCAGGCCTGCTTCTTGGCGGGGCGACATCGGTCGGCGGCATTTTGCTGTCGGTAGGGATCTCAATGGGATACATGCTGCTGTTCTTCGTCATCGCCAGAACAGCGACCCCCTTGCTCAACAAACTGTTTAACATCAAATCGAATGAGATCTTGATCATCGTTGTGTTTTCACTGTTGTTCTTTATCGCAGGCTTCTCCGAAAAACTGCATGTGGCCGAAGCGATCGGTGCCCTGTTGTTCGGTCTTGCCTTGTCTGAAACGGTGCATAGCAAGCGGATTGAACATCTCGTCGTTCCATTTCGAGATTTCTTCGGCGCCGTGTTTTTCTTCAGCTTTGGCTTGAGCATCGATCCGTTAACGCTTGGCGATGCGGCCTGGATTGCGATTGGAGCCGTCTTGCTGACGATCTTGGCCAACATGATCGCAGGCATGATCGCCGGGCGCAACGCAGATTTGTCACATAAGGCTTCGACAAACATCGGTCTTACCGTGATGGCGCGGGGGGAGTTTACGATCATCGTGGCGAATTTGGGTATTGCAGCCGGTTTGATGCCGATGCTGAAACCTTTTTCCGCCCTGTACGTCTTGATCTTGGCGATCCTTGGGCCTTTGTTAGCGAAGGAGTCAAAGCTGATCTACAGCGGCTTGAATAAGATATTTAAATGGAGCAAACCGAAGGAAAAAGCGCAATCAGAATCCTAAACGGAGGTTGAAAACATGGGAACCATTCGTGAATCCGAGCTTCCGGGCATCGGTAAAAAATATCAGGTTGAAACGGATGCTGGCGATAAAATCGTGATTGTCATTCACGACGACGGCAGAAGAGAGATCTACCATTTTGAGAAGGATGATCCAGACGAAACGATCTCCCATGTGACGCTGGAGGACGATGAAGCCAGACAGATCGCTTCGATCATCGGCGGGATGACCTACAAGCCAAAAGCGCTGGACTCGATCCAGGTGTCTCTTGAAGAGCTGGTCATTGAGTGGTGTAAAGTGGAACCTTCCTTCAAGTGTATCAACAAAACGATCGCGGAACTGGAAGTCCGTCAACGCACGGGAGCCACGATCCTCGCCATCGTGGAAAAAGGGCAGCAGAAAATTAATCCGGGCCCAGATGATCAGCTGAGAGCCAATATGACGCTTGTCATGGCCGGGGAAAGAAAACAAATCAAGCAGTTGAAAGAACTTTTGCTGCACGGATAAACAAGAAATGACCATGATCTTGCGGATCATGGTCATTTTCGTGGCTGGTTGGTAAAGGGTTCATATCGATGCCAAAAGCGATCCCAAAAAATAAGAAGAAGCCCTCAAAAATGGGAAGGGTAAACGGAAGAGCGGACCGAAAGGCGATGCGAAGGGCAATAATATTTCGATGAGGGTGATGGCAGTGGAGAAATTGGCCGATTTAGTAGAGGTACAAGAGCATATCAGCCTTCAGCCGCTATGCCTGTTGTTTATCAAAACGGCAGACTGCGGTGTGTGCGATGATGTGTATGTGAAAACGGAAGAACTGCTGACGAAGTATCCGCAGGTGAGCGCCGTGGTCGTATCGGCGGATGAGTCGCCTGCTGTAGCAGGGGAGTTTCTGGTATTTACGGCTCCGACGATCCTGCTGTTTGCGGAAGGCAGAGAGGTGCATCGGCAGGCGCGGTTTGTGGTGTTTGGGAAGTTGGAGGAGGCGGTGCAGGGCTGGGTCGAGGCGTTGAGCTGATGTTGAACATGGGGATTCATTTCGAGTATCAGACGATGTTCGATCTGATATGATAGAGAGAGTAAGTTACATAGGTATCCACGAGAGGAGTTTCGAACAGGACAATGATCAACAAAGTCGGTCAGATTATGCTGTACGTGAACAATCAGGATGCAGCGGTGGAGTTTTGGACAGAAAAAGTCGGGTTCCAAGTCATCTCGGAGGTAAACAACGGGCACATGCGATTTATCGAAATCGCGCCCACCAAGGACGCGGAAACGAGCATCGTTCTGCACGACAAGGATTTCGTGGCGAAAATGTCGCCGGGGCTGAACCTCGGCACGCCGTCGCTGATGTTTTTCACGGATGACCTCGAAGGCTTGCACCGCGACCTGACAAATAAAAACGTCAAAGTCGGCGAGATCGTCTCGATGGGGCCGAGCCGGGTCTTTAACTTTGCGGACGGTGAGGAGAATTACTTCGCCGTTTCGGAGAAGAGCAAGGCGTAATCGATGAGGAAACAAAACACCACAGGCGCCAATGTCCTGTGGTGTTTTGTTTGTGAAAGACTTTGCGTGATGATCTGCATATGGATATTATTGTATAATTAGATATGTAATTACCTATCGATTTTTTGATAGTTTTGAAAAAGCAGAGTCGTTGATCATGAGTTCCATGCTGGCAACAGGTATACAAGTTTGGCAACAAGTTTACCGATACACCCGAAAAACAGCATTTCAAAAGAAGTGTTGGAAAATTACAAGGCAGCAGGAGTTGACCTTACACCTTATACCGGTCAGGAACTACACGATTTCCGATATGAATTAAAAGAAGAACGTGCAGGCCGTCCTCTGACTGCCGTACTGTTTGAGCAAGATGGAAAGATTGTCGCGAGTCATGTTGTGCTTCCGGATGCGTCCCCAGGGATCTTCCCGATCGATGATCGGGAGGGTGCCATGCAGGGCGGGGAGTAAGCTGCGCAAAAAGACTGCCGTGGCAGACTAGTCGCTCTAAACATTGGTGCCGAGGACGTAAGAAGCCCGTCTGACAAGTTCATCACTTGTCGGACGGGCTTTTTCCATGTTGTTTCAGTCCTTACGCCTGTGCGGGCAGGTCGATCAGCATGAAGTGTGCGCCGCTGTCACTCGCGATTTCCAATTGGGTCACATCGGTGATCCGCGCGGCATCGCGGGTGTGGAGCGTCTCGCCGTTCAGGGTCAGGCTGCCTTCGATCACGAAGACGTAGAGGTAGCGGCCAGACTCCTGTTCAAAGCTGAGCGACTTGCCTGTTTCCAGCTTGGACAGGTACAGCGTCAGATCCTGATGGATGCGCGCCACCCGTTCGGAGGACGGTTGGCTGGACACGACCGGCAGGAGCTGGTTGATCAGCGCTTCCTGATCGTAGGCGAGCTGCTCGTAAGATGGCTCCAGTCCGCGGATGCTCGGGAGAAACCAGAGTTGCAAGAAGCTGAGGTCTTCTGTCTCGGACGGGTTGAACTCCGAATGCACGATGCCGGTCCCGGCGGTCATGCGCTGGATTTCGCCGGGGCGGAGGACTTCGGTGTTGCCCATGCTGTCGCGGTGCTGCAGCTGGCCGCGCAGGACGATAGAGACGATCTCCATCTCCTGATGCGGGTGCTCGCCGAACCCGTTTCCGGGCTGCACCACATCGTCGTTGAAGACGCGCAACGGGCCAAACAGGCGGTTGTCAGGGTCGTAGTACTCGGCAAAGGAGAAGCTGAAATTGCTCTGCAGCCAGCCGTGGTCTGCCGTATATCTGGATGTGGCCGGGCGAATGTCGATCATGGTAGTTCACTCCTTCTCTTCAACAGAATCACCAATTTTAGTTGAACAATACGTACGCACCCGGTCCGGTCAGCGCGACGCCAACTGCTGCTGCGATCAGCACCAGGTTGTACTCCATCCCGTTCGAAGTCGACCACAGGCCGTTTTTGCCGTGAACGGTGACGATGGCGACCAGCATGGTGATGACGATCAACGCAGCGCCGATCGGGGTGAAGACGCCGGCTGCGAACAGGGCGCCGCCGATCAGTTCGGCCAGACCTGCGAGCAGTGCCGCCAGCACGCCCGGTTTGACACCGATCGATTCCAGCCAGCCGCCGGTGCCTTTCAGGCCGTAGCCGCCAAACCAGCCAAACAGTTTTTGTGCGCCATGCCCGATGAAGAGCAGGCCGATGACAAGACGGATGATCAAAAGTCCAAGGTTCATGAGAAAATACCTCTCTTTACGATTATTTTTTGTTTGTTAGTTACTTTATGTAAGTATATTACGATGGGTAACGGAATATGTCAAGCGGAAAGAAAAAAACCAATTCCGCGGAGGAATTGGTTTGGGGAACTGCGATTTATTGGTTTTGCTCAAGACCGACCCACGCCTCGGACCATGTTTCGAGGCCGCGAATGATCGATTCCAGAGCACGTCCTTTTTCGGTCAAGGCGTATTCGACCCGCACGGGCACTTCCGGGAAGACCTCGCGGGTGACGATGCCTTCTTCTTCTAAATCTTTCAGCCGTTCGGACAACAAGCGTCCGCTGATCGGCAGCGCGCTTTGAATCTCGCCAAAACGCTGCGGGCCGCACAGCAGCTGATAGATGATAAATCCGTTCCAGCGTTTGCTGAGCAGTTGCATGCCTTTTTCAAATTTCGGACAGAGCTCCGAGTCGGACATCAGAATCACCTCGCTATGCACTCCTGTTTCTGCACTCTATTATATCATATGAAGGGCAGGACAACTGTGAAAGTGGTGCCTTGGCCCGGTTCGCTCTGCACCGTGATCGTGCCGTCGTGTGCCAGCACGAACTCTTTGACGATCGCCAAACCAAGCCCCATGCCGCCACTGTTGCGGTCGCGGGCGCTGTCGGTGCGGTAGAAGCGGTTGAAGAGGAAGGGCAGGTGCTCGGGGGCGATGCCGAAGCCGGTGTCGGTGATGGTGGTGCGCAGGGCGCCGTGCTGCTCCTCCAGGACCACCGAGACTTGGCCGCCTTCTGGTGTATAGCGGATCGCATTGATCAAGAGGTTGAGGAAGACTTGGGTGATGCGGTTCGAGTCAACTTGAGTGATCGCGTCATGCGCATGGGACACGTAGGACAACTTGATCTCTTTACTCTCTGCATCGAACGCGACGCGCTCGACGATGCGGTGCAGGAGGGCGGAGAGATCGGTCGGCTTTTTGTCGAGGGGGAGCTGTTTGGCTTCGGCGAGGGAGAGCTGGTGCAGGTCCTCGACGAGCCGGGTCAGGCGGATCAGATCATCTTGCAGGGGCAGCAGTTCCTGCGGCTCGATCGGCTCGCCGTGCTGCTGAAAGAGGTCGAGCTTGCCGCGGATGATCGTCAGCGGCGTGCGCAGCTCATGGGCCACATCGGCCACGAGGTTGCGGCGCACCTCTTCGTCCTGCTGCAGCCGGCTGGACATCTTGTTGAACGCGGCGGCGACTTTGCCGTGCTCGTCGCGGCTCAGCACCGGCGCCTGAACGCCGAACTCGCCTTGGCCGAGCCGGTCGATCACCGGCAGCAGCGCCCGGAGCGGTCGGGTCAGGCGTTTGGACATCAGATAGGCGACGACGAGCGAGATCAGCACAAAAATCACCGTGCCGACCAACAGCAAAAAGCGGGTCGAATTCAGCACGCCCATCCTGAGCTTCGACATGTAGTCGACGTCGGGATCGTGGTAGTAGAGGAAGGCGACCGTCTGCCCGTTTTGCTTGATCGGGCTCTTGATGCCAAACATTTTGAGCGCTTGCTCGGTGGCGGCACCGCTCTTGTAGAGCACCCTTTTGTCACGGCTCAGGAAAAGGATGCTCGTCTCCGCCGGAAGTTCGATCCTCTCCGGCGCGTCATAGTGGGCGAGGATCTCGGCGATCTCCGTGCGCTTCGGCGCCTCGATCATCACGTCGAGGATGCCCCGGATCACCACTTGGGTGGCAAAGGCAAACACCAGCCCCATGCCGACGATAAACAGGGCGATGGTGAGAAACAGTTTGCGCCGCACGCTCATTTGCGGTCTCCGAAGCGGTAGCCGAAGCCGTAAACCGTCTGGATGTAAGCCGGACTGGACGGCTCGTCTTCGATCTTTTTGCGCAGTTGGCTGATGTGTGCATCCACCGTGCGCTCGTCGTTGAGAAAATCATCTTCGAGCGCACCCTGCAGCAGTTGCAGGCGGCTGTATACAATGCCAGGTCTGGCGGCGAGGTTGAGCAGGAGTTTGAACTGAGTCGGGGTGAGCGCGATCTCCTCGCCGCGCTTCCAGACGCGGCACTGGGCTTCGGAGATGGTCAGGTCGCCGCGCTTGAGGGTGTCATCCTGTGCGTCCTGTCCTTCCGCGCCTTGCATGCGGCGCAGAACGGAGCGGATGCGGGCGGCGAGCTCGCGCAGGGAAAACGGTTTGGTGATGTAATCGTCCGCTCCGACTTCGAGACCGATGATCTTGTCGGTCTCTTCCGTCTTGGCGGTGACCATGATGATGCCGATGCGGCTATGTTTACGCAGTTCCCGGCAGACTTCGATGCCGCTCATCTCCGGGAGCATCCAGTCGAGCACGACGAGCGCGGGCTGCTGTTCGTTTGCGATGCGCAGCGCTGCTTGGCCCGTCTGGGCGGTCAAGATCTGAAAGCCTTCCTGGCGCAAAAAAGGAGCCATGAAGTCCAGTACTTTTTCTTCGTCATCCACTAATAGCAATGTCGGGGCCATCGTAGCTTCACCTCCCTCACAGTGTACCCTGTCTCCGGCGGATTGTGGGGGATTTCAATGGATTCGCATCGGAACTTCACAAGTTCCCAACAAGATCTTGTATCCCGTTTTGGCGCTGGCGATCTTCTGGGGTGGCGATGCGGTTGTGAAATCGCGGCCAACTGTGGTACGCTAGATGCAGAAAACACAGGAAAGGAGAGTGCTCGACATGAAGAAAAGATCGCTAAAGTCTTTGGCAAAAGGGTTCGGGTACTCGACTGCTGTTTTCTTTGGTGCTGCCAATCACGGGGGAAGTCTGTCCAAAAACGGATATGACTGCAACTGACGTGGAGCATGACACCACAGGTTGCAGCCTGTGGTTTGCTTTCTTTTCGGAGAGATCTACGCCACAGGCAGGTGCCTGTGGTGTTTTTTACTTTCAGGGAGGGTGACAAAAATGATTACGATCAGACTGCTGACGGAAGAAGATACACAGGGCATGCTGGACCTGCATGTGAGAAACCGGGCGTTTTTCAAAAAGTTTATCCCGGTGCGGCCGGAGGAGTATTACACGCTGGAAGGGCAATTGACCAGCCTCCAAAACGAGCGGAGCGCACGGGAAGCGGAGCAGCGCTACTCGTTTGGGATCTTCCTGCAGGACTCGGGGGAACTGATCGGGAACGTGACGCTCGCGGAGATTCTGCGCGGGGCGCTGCAGAGCTGCTTCATCGGCTACTACCTCGATGAGCAGCAAAACGGCAAAGGCTATATGAGCGAAGCGGTGCGCATGGCGACGGAGTTCGGCTTCCAAGAGCTCAATCTGCACCGGATCGAAGCCGGGGTGATGCCGCATAACATCGGCTCGATCCGGGTGTTGGAGAAGGCTGGGTTTGTCAAGGAAGGCATCGCACGGCAAAACGTGCTGATCAACGGCAAGTGGGAAGATCATCAGGTGCTGGCGATCATCAACGAGAATTACAAATAGGCAGAAGAAAACCGCTCTCGGCGTGGATCGCTGAGAGCGGTTTTGTTTAAAATTCTGCTGTTGGCGGCAGTTGAAACAGCAACTGCTCCGGCAACTCGCCCCGCACCATCAGTTTAGCATCGGTCGTGGGCTCCAGTGCCGTGTATTCGATGTCCAGAAGGTCGGGGGTGAAGTAGATTTCGACCCGCTGCACCTCGAGCGCCAAGCCGGCGAGCAGGTTGGCAAGGCTGGGAATCTGCGCGCCGATCACATCGTAGAGATGGAGTGTTCCGTCCCGAACGGTGTAGGCGACGGCTGCGTGGTGATCGGGCAGGTAGGCGATCTTGATCTCCGGCGCAGCGAGCGTCGCGAAGAAGAAGGATGACATGTGCGTTTCCGGCCCCATGACGTTGGAGACGGGGCGGCGGTTGGCGAACAGGTCTTTCAGCAGGCGGCTGTCCCATTCCACGTTCACATTGAGACCGCGCGGGGCGGAGGATGCACGGGCGGAACGCGGCACGTTTTCACAAACGAAGTGACTTTGTGCCACGAGACGGAAGCCGAACTTTTCGTAGATCGCATGCTCGCGGGCGTAGAGGAACATCAACTCGTACTCCTGCTCATAGCGGTTCAGCAGTTCGGCAATCAGCTGACGGATCAGTCCTTTGCCGCGATAATCGGGATGCGACATGACCGATTGCACGCCGGCAGCACGGACCGATTTTCCCTGCAGGGTGAGCGGGAAGTCGAACAAGCTGACATTGGCGACCGCTTGCTCGCCTGCGAAATAGGAGAGCGGGCGATAGGTCGGGTCCCAGAACCCTTTGGCGAGCAGGTCATGGAAAAAGTCGGGCGGGATGCCGAATGCCGACTCGAACAGTGCGATCAGGGCTTCTCGTTTTGCCGGGTCGTCGCTGTAGGAGTGGTGAAATTCGAGCCCGGTTGCAGCCGCTTCCGGATGCGGGTCTTCGATCATGTAGCGGGCGGAGTGATGCAAGAGCGAGCGGATGTCACCCAGCCAGGGCATGAGGGCTTCCGCTTCCGAGACCGGTTTCCACTCGACCGCCAGGATCTCCTCGCCGTCGAAGCAGACCGTCCCGCCGGTGATGCGGGACGCGAAGGTGATGAACAGGACGTGCACATCGCGGATCTGGCGTTCGGCGATGTGCAGGAGAGCGCCGACTTCCACGTCGTAGCCGGTCTCCTCTTTCGCCTCGCGCTTGGCCGCTTCGATCAGCGTTTCGCCGTCTTCGCGCTTGCCGCCGGGCAGTCCCCAGTAGGTCTCGTTGTGCACCATCAATACGGTATCGGTCGTTTCGTCATAGATCAGGTTGTAGGCGACATCGTCGCGGATCAAGCCTTTGTCGAACATCGGCGGAGTTCCTCCTCTTCGCGAATGGCGTTGCGCATGCGGATCATCGAGAAATGCAGGCTGGTCTCCTTCAGCGCATCGTGCAGCGGATACAGGGACGGGGTCAGGCGCAGTTCGACGTTGGCCGCGCCAAGCCGGGCCAGCAGATCGCCGACCGGCTCTACAGAAAGCGGCGTGACCGCTTCGAGCGAGGTGAAATAGCCCGCCCCTTCGTCGATGCAGGTGAACGTCTCGTCGGGCAGGTGATAGACGTAGAGGTCGGTGTTCTGCAACGCTTGCCACCAACGGCTCTCGACGGCGATCACCATGCGGGCCGCCGTGTGAGCCAGAAAGCGCTCTTGATCGTCTGCGGTCGTGTCCGGCTTGGCCCAAAAAGCGACGCGCGGGCAGTCGCGCGGGAAGAAATACATGGGCGCGCGCGCTTCATCGATCGCCCATACCATCGCCGGTTTGTCCGGGTGTGACGGATGCAGGCGCGGTTCAAAATGCCGAATCGAAGGATCTTCGCTAAAGTGATACATCATCTCTCTCATCGCCTCCCGAAAATCTTGGTATCTCATAGACTTCCACATTTAGGGAGGGAATGTCAAGGAGAATCGCGGATGGCCGATCTTTTCTGCTGCGATCGAAACGAGAAAGAAGGGAGCGGCGCTAGGCCTCTCCCTTTTTCAATGCTTGCAGCAGTCGCTCTGCAGTTGTCTTTTTATCGGGGCAGACCACGACTTCGCCGGAGCGCGGGACCAGATAGTGCGGGGTCGCTTCGGAATAGAGCGAACGGGACGCATTGGCGACGACGAGGTCGGCGCGCCATGTCTCCATGCGCTGGCGGGAGCGCTGCAGCAGGTAGTCGGGGTCGGCGTTGTGTTCGAGCTTGAAGCCGACGAGGAACGTGTCGGGGCGCCAGTCTTTGATCTTGGAAATGACCTTGGGCGCTTTTTTGAAATGGACGACCGGCGGGTTGTCGCTGGAGATCTTGCCGGTGTCGGTGATGGGGTTGCCTTGCTGGTCGAACATCTTGTCCACCACCCAGTCGGACACCGCTGCCGTCATGATCACCGCGTGAATCTCCTCGGTGGTCAACACAGCCTGCAGCTTCTCGCCGAGGTCTGCAATTCCCATGAACGGCACGAGCCGCAGCTTGGGATGCGAGGCGGGCAACTGCGCAAAATATCCGTGCAGATACACGACCTGAGCACCGCCGGCCAAAGCCTGTTCTGCCAGATAACATCCCATCGTGCCGCGCGCCAGGTTGGTGTGGCCGCGCACCTCGTCCCATTTTTCCAAGGTGCCGCCTGCGGTGATGAGGATGGTGTGATGTTGTCGTGTCATCTTCTGTCATCCCTCCGTCGAATCTACTATATCACCCCTTGAGCTAACTTCCAAGTCGTGGTAATCTAGGCATCCGGGATTCGAACGAAGCGAGGGATCAGCTCCCTCTCCCGCTCCGCTTCTGCCAATAGTCTTGCAGGGCAAATGGCAGGTAGAAGATCAGCACGGACACGAGCGCGACCGCTTCCAGCCAGATGATATAGTACGGCCACGGCCCGAGCAGGTCCAGCAGTGAGGCGGCGCCGGGCTTGTGGGCGAGGAACATGTAGTTGCCTCCGGTCAGCCAGTTGGCGAGGCCGGCCAGCGCAGCGATGATGTTCAGCGTCAGGATCGCCCGCCAGATCGAATGCAAGGTCGGCCGGAATCCTTCCACAAACACCATGTAGAACCCGGCCAGCAGGATCGCCCCATGGGCGATGAAGAACTGGTAGGTGCGAAAGTGCGGATACGCGTAATGCCCGAGGTCAGGCGTGATCAGCGCCTGCAAGGCACCGCCCATGCCGATCAGAAAGGCGAACTCGAAGAGCAGCACACTGCGCGTGATCAGCATAAACGCCGACAAATACAGGGAGATCGTACACAGCTGCAGCGGCAGATTGTAGTCGAGCGTCCACGATCCGGCCTGCAGATACCAGATATTCAGCACGAGATCGGAAACCAAAAGTAACCCGGCCAGCCCGTAGCGCGTCACACGGTTCAAACGCGCCTCTTTCAGACGCTCGCGATACCAAAACAGCAAGAGAATTGCCGAGAAAATAAGAAATAACGACAGAAGATGCCCAAAGGAAAACAGCCTAAACGACTCTGGCAAGCCATGTATGTCGAAAAATTCCAACAAATTATCTCACCTCGTTTCTTTACGAACTAGTATTGTACAGGCTTGCCTTTCATTCCTGCTTTGTAAGAAAATAGTGCAAAAGGAGGCGTGCACGGATGAAGAGACAACGAATCTTATTTTTAGGCGCGGGACGGATGGCGGAAGCGATCCTTTCCGGGCTGATGGCACGTAAGCGAGACCAGATTGAGGAGATCATCGTCACCAACCGCTCCAACGCGGAGCGCCTGCAGGAGCTCTGCGGCACATACGGCGTCACCGCCACGCATGACTGGCAAGCGCAGGTGGCGAACGCAGATACGATCGTGCTCGCCATGAAGCCGGGCCAGGTGCGCGACGCGCTGGTCGAGCTGGGACCGCTCGTCGACGGGCAGTTTGTGTTTACGGTGGCAGCGGGCATCGGCATCGCCCTGCTGGAGGAGCAGTTGCCGGCAGGAACGCCCGTCGCTTGGGTGATGCCGAACACGGCGGCGAAAGTTGGCGCGTCCGTTTCGCTTTATACATACGGCAAGAGCGTACAGGCTGAACAAAGGGCCGTGCTGGAGATGATCCTCGACGGCATCGGCATGTACGAGGAATGCACGGAGGAGCAGATTCACCAACTGACGGCTGTGACCGGCTCGGCACCGGCGTTTTTGTACCGCTTTGCGGAAGTGCTGGAAGAGGCGGCGCAGGAGTTCGGCGTGTCGGCGGAGCAGGCGCACCGGATGATCGTCGGCATGGTCTACGGCTCGGCGCTGATGTTAAAAGAAGGTCCGGCGCCCGCCGTGCTCCGCGATCAGGTGACGACGCCGGGCGGGGCGACGGCGGCAGGTCTGCGCGTGATGGACGAGCGCGAGTTCCCGGCGCTGCTTAAACAGGCGGTGGCGGCGACCAACCTCCGCGCTAAAGAGATGGCAAAGGAGTAGTGCGCATGTGGGACAAAGTCAAAGCGGCGTATGACGAGATGATCACCAATTGGAACTTGATGCAGTCGAGCGATCTGGACAGCGCAGGCGATGACGCGGACCGTTTTCAGACCTCGTTTTACACGTTCGTCGATGAGATGAAGGAATGGCTGGAGGCACGCGAACAGAAGCCGCGCACGACAGATGAAGCGCTCGCCTTGCCGGAGGTCGCCGAGCTGTACGAGGAACTGCCGGGGCCGCTGATGCTGAACTTTGAGACGGAACTGGAGCTGATCGTCGAAGGCATCACGCGCGAAGATGACGCCAGATACGACGAATGAACAAGCGGTACTGGGTGCTGACCGCGCTCCTGCTGCCTGTGCTGTTCGGCGGCTGGTGGGGCTATGAGCTGTGGACAGACCTGCGCGTCGCATATGTGCTCGGCCAGCAGACGCTGACTGGCGAGGGCCGGACGTATGTGGCCGAGAGCAATCTTGCACTGCAGCCTGTCGAAGTCGGAGAGCGGATCGGACATGCGGAGGACGGCTTTTGGATCTGGGAAGTGGAAGGGCAGGAACAGCGGGACTGGGTGGTCGTCAGCGGCTTCATGTTCCCGCATACCCTGTACCGGGCGGAAGAGGTGCCGGAGGTTGACTTGGCGCAGGTGAAGTGGGACGGGCTGCTTTTGCAGGACAGTCAGGGTCTGCAGAAAAAAATCGCTTCGAGTGACGATCCGTCGCTGGCTCTTGAAGCGATCAAAACGGCGCAATCAGGCGCGGCCAAGTCCGGCGCGACCCAGGACGAGCGAAGCAAAAGCTTCCTGCTGCGCGTGCTGTCATCCGAGCTGCCGGGACTGTGCCAAGAGATGTACGTCACGGTGCAGGCGGACGGCGATGTCTACTTGCACCGTTCGGACATCGTGACCCCGCTCCAGATGACCTCTCCGTTAGAAAAATGGATCAAAACCGCGCTGGAAATCGAGTAGACATCTCGCATCCGCCGCCTTGCCTGCATAGGCTGATGGGGTGAACGCACAAGAGGTGATCTCGATGAGAAAAGCGCTGTTGCGCCTGGAAGATGTCGGACCGGGCGGCTTTTATGAGTCGGAGGAGAGCCTGTGGAAACTGCGGGTGATCGCCGACTTTTTGTCTGCGTCCGGCGTACCGTTTCATGTGGCGATGATCCCGAGGTATGTGAACCCCAAGACCGGCTATGACCGCTCGATCGGCGACCGTCGCGACCCGTATGTGCAGAACTTCCTCGCCACGATGCGCCATCTGCAGCACCGCGGCGGGTCGCTGGGCATGCACGGGTACCGCCATCAATACGGGCAGGCGGTGACGGGGGACGGGTTTGAATTTGCTTATTCGGACTGCACCGCCGACTGTCCGCCCGATGATGATCCGGCCGCTTCGCAAGAGCGGGGCGCTTTCGAGCGCGCCTATGCGTCGGAGCGGATGCGGCAGGGCTTTCTGGCCGTGTTTGCGTCCGGGCTGCAGGTCGATTGGTTTGAAGCGCCGCATTATACTGCCTCGCCGAATCAGCGAAACGTGCTGGAAGGCTGGACGGGGCTGTTTTTTGAAAACGATCCGCACAGCGGCGAGATGCATCATGTGACGGTGCACGACACCGACACGCCGCTCTATCGCGGGGCGGTGTATGTGCCGACGCCCTTGTTTTATCTGGACGCGTCGAAGCCGGAAAAAGAGATAAAGCGCATGTGCAAGGCGATCAAAAGATTCAAGGAAGAGGAGATCGCCGGGTTCTTCTATCATCCCTATCTGGAGTTCCCGTTTATCCGCAAAGTGGGAGAGCGGGTGGTGTATGAGGAAGGGTCGTACCTGCAGCGGCTGGTGAAGTGCTTTCAACAGCAGCAGTACACGTTTGTACCGCTCCTGTCGCTGGTCAGCCTCGTCCCTTCGATGCGCCAGACCGGCTTTTTTCCGGGGGCGGAGGTGCTGACCGGGGATGTGAACGGCGACGGGATCTCCGAGCTGTTGGTGCGCGAGCCGGACACGGACAGCTGGCTGGCGGCGTCCGGCTCGCTGGAGACGTTCCCCTGCCGGCAGAGCGCACCGTTTGCCTCGCGGGTGATCGGTGCGAAGATGGGGCCGGGCCGTGCGCTCGTCGGCGATGTGAACGGGGACGGCCGGGATGATCTCGTGCTGTGGAACGCGGCGACGGGCACTTGGTCGGTGGCGCTTAGCGACGGTGTGTCGTGGCAGCCGCCTGCCGTCTGGCTGACCGGGGCGGCGCAGGGCGACGCTTGGGAAGCGTTTCTGACCGACTGGAACGGGGATGGGCGCAAGGACATCGCCCTCTGGAACAAGCGGACGGGAGACTGGTATCTGGCGGTGGGCGACGGGGCAAAATTTACACTGGCTGCAGACGGAGTGATCGCGCGCACCGCAACCGACTGGAAGGCCGGTTTCGGCGACGTGGACGGCGACGGGCGGGAGGAGCTGGTGCTGTGGCATCCGGCGACAGGAAGCTGGAACGTCGGGGCGTACGTCGGCACGCGCTTGCAGCTCGGGCCCAGACCTTGGCTGGAACAATGGGCAGTCGGGGCTGGCTGGCAATTTCTGCTCGGGGACTTTGACGGGGATGGGAAGGACGATCTGCTCGTCGTCAACCCGGAGCAGGGGGACTGGCAGATCGCGCGCAGCACTGGCGGCCGGTTCGTGCCGGAAGAAGCGGTGCTGCGGCCGTGGGCGGCAGAACCGAACATGGTGCCGCTGGTCGGCACGTGGTCGCGGGACGGCCGGGCGGGTGTCTGCGCGCGCCATCCGCTGCTGCGCGGCGGCACGGTCGATTTTGCCGTTTCAGTCGTTGGCAAAACAGCAAGAGCAGGCCGTTAGCGGCCTGCTCCTTTTTGTCGTGCGATCTCTTCGGCGAGCTCGTTCAGTTCCGCCCAGCGTTCGACGGCCGATTCGAGTTCGTTTTGCAGCTGCTGCTCCTGATCGGTCAGCTTCTGCAGATGGGTGTAATCGGTGCCGCCTTTGGCGAGTTCCGCTTGCACGGCGGCGATGCCGTCTTCGAGTTCGGCGATGCGCTGTTCGATCGACTCGAATTCTTTTTGCTCTTTGTAGGTGAACTTGAGCTTTTTGGCAGGCGCTTCTGCGGCGGCTGCTTTCGGCGCTTCTTTGGCTTTGGCCGGCTTGTCTTGCTCCGGGGCGAGCAGTTCGCGCTCCGCCTGGTACTCGGAGTACATGCCGAGGTAGGTGCTGATGTTCGCGTTTCCTTCGAAGCAGATCAGCCTGTCGACGACGCGGTCGAGGAAGTAGCGGTCATGGGAGACGGTGACCACCGTGCCGTCGAAGTGATCGAGATAGTCTTCGAGGATGGTCAAAGTCTGGATGTCGAGGTCGTTGGTCGGCTCGTCGAGCAGGAGCACGTTCGGCTCGCTCATCAAGGTGCGCAAGAGGTACAGGCGGCGCTTCTCCCCGCCGGACAGCTTGGCGATCGGCGTCCACTGCGTGCTCGGCGGGAACAGGAAGCGCTCCAGCATCTGTCCGGCGGAGATCGTCTCGCCATCGATCGTGCGGATGTACGGGGCGGCTTCGCGGATGTATTCGATCACGCGCAGCTCTTCGTTCATCTCGATGCTCTCCTGCGTGTAGTAGGCCAGCTTGACGGTAGTGCCGGTGTCGACCGTGCCGCTGTCCGGCGCAATGTTCCCGGCGATGATGTCCATCAAGGTCGATTTGCCGCTGCCGTTCTTGCCGATGATGCCGATCCGGTCGCGCGGGCCGATCAGATAGGAGAAGTCGCGGATCAAGGTGCGGTCGCCGTATGACTTGGTGATGTGCTCCAGCTCAAACACTTTGTTGCCGAGGCGCTGCGAGCCGATGGCGATGTCCATCTTCGCCGCCGCTTTCTCCACTTTTTGATCGCGGAGATTCTCGGCGAACTCGACGCGGGCCTTTTGTTTGGTCGTGCGGGCTTTCGCGCCGCGCTGGAGCCAGGCCAGCTCGCGGCGGAGCAGGTTCTGGCGCTTGTCTTCGCTGGCCAGCGTCTGCTCTTCGCGCGCCGCTTTGTGCTCGAGAAACGTCTGGTAATTGCCTTGGTAGGAGTAGAGCTTGCCTTTGTCGAGCTCCAGAATGCGATTGGTCACGCGGTCGAGGAAGTAGCGGTCGTGCGTGATCAGCAGCAGCGCCGATTTGCTCTTCGCCAGATAGCTCTCCAGCCATTCGACCGTCTCGTTGTCGATGTGGTTGGTCGGCTCGTCGAGGATCAGCAGGTCGGACGGGCGGATCAGGGCGCGGGCCATGGCGACGCGCTTGCGCTGGCCTCCGGACAGGTTGCCGACGATGGCGCTGTAGTCGGTGATGCCGAGGCGGTTGAGGATCGTCTTGGCGTTCGCTTCCAGCTCCCAGGCGTTGCCGGCGTCCATCTCTTGGGACAGTTTGACGAGGCGGGCTTGCAGCGCTTCGTCTTCCGGGCGCTGGGCGAGGTCGGCGAGCAACTGCTCATAATCGCCGAGCAGCCGCAGCAGCGGGGAACTGCCTTGGAAGACCGACTGCAGGACGGTGAGCTTGTCGTCGAAAGCCGGATTCTGCGGGAGGTACTCGATCGTCGCGCCGTTCGTGCTGACGATCTGGCCGGAGTCGGCCTGTTCGACGCCGGCGATCGCCTTGAGCAGCGTCGATTTGCCGGTGCCGTTGACGCCGATCAGCCCGATGCGGTCGCTGTGGTCGATGCCGAAGGTGAGGTCTTGGAACAAGACTTTTTCGCCGTACGTTTTGGTGAGTCCGATGACAGATACGAGATTCATGTATATCAACCTTTTCTTGTGAGCTTTTTTCGCGGTACACCCTCTAGTGTAGCATGAAAAAACCCGCTTCGGTTAGCGGGTCTCGTCTCGCTTACTGCACTTCCATCACCGGCGCCTGCCATTTTTCCAGCGCATACGCCATGCCCCAGAAGGACAGCTCGTATTGCGAAGAGATCAGGAAGTGGCGCTCCATGCGCAGCCGTTCTTCCGGTGAGGCCTGCTCTGCCAAGCGGTCGAGGCGGTCGATCTGCTCTCTGACCAGCGTGTCGAACCAATCGCCGCCGTATGCGCTGATCCACTCTTGGTAGATCTCCTGTGCAGGCTTGCTGCCTTGCAGGCGATGGCCGATCTCTGCGTACAGCCAGTAGCAGGGCAGGAGGGCGGCGATGATCTCGCCGAGCGTGCCGGTGTGGCCGACCGCCAACAGGTGGGTGGTGTAGGCATATGCTGTCGGCGACGGTTCGAACGTGGCATGGTCTTCCGGCGAGATGCCAAGTCGCTTGGAGAAGTTCTCGTGCAGGGACAATTCCGCTTCGTAAGTGCCTTGTGCGTGCGCCGCCATGCGCGAGGAGGTGTAGAGGTCGGCCGCCTTCGCCGCGCCGAGCGCCTGCACTTTCGCGAAGACGGACAGGTAGTACGAGTCATTCAAGATGTAGTATTTGAAAGATTCCAAAGGCAGGGTGCCGTCTGCGATCCCCGTGACAAACGGATGGTCGAAGCTGGCCTGCCAGGATGCGTCTGCTTTCGCGCGGATCATGTCGCTGAATTTCATGTAAAGATCCCCCTTCCGGTCGATAGAGCTTGCTGATTGAATTCCTTCTATAATAATAAAGCAAATTCCCTTACAATGGAGAGATGAATCGAGGAAAGGATTGTCCGGGCATGCAAAAACAAACAATTTTCACCCCGCTGCGCAGAAAGCCGTTTCGGACGCTGTTCACCGCACAGGTGTTTTCCGACACGGGGAACTGGTTTGACATCATCGCGTTGAACCTGCTCGTCTCCTACCACTGGGGGATGGATATCATCGCCAATGCGGCGATCGACTTGGCGGTGGCGGTGCCCTGGGTGTTTTTAGGACCGCTCTTGGGCGTGTGGGCCGACCGCCTGCCGCGCAAAACGGTGATGCTGATCTGTACGCTGATGAGGATCTTCGTGGTCATCGGCTTTATCTTCGCGCCGAACTTGCCGGTGCTGCTCTCGCTCGTGTTTGCCAAGACGGTGTTTGCCGTGATGTTCGATCCGGCGCGCCAAGGCTTGTTCCGCCAGGTCGTGCCGGAGGGAGAGCTGGCCGAAGCGACCGCGCTCAGCCAGACCTGCGCCAACGCGACCAAGATCTTGGGGCCGGCCATCGGCGGCCTGCTGATGGCGGTGGCGGCGCCGATGTATGTCTTTCTGATCGAAGCGGTGCTGTACAGCATCGCGCTGCTGTTCCTGCTGCGCCTGCCGAAGGTGACGCCGCTTGCCGAAGAAGCGCAGGTCGAAAAGAATTTCTGGCGCGAACTGAAGGAAGGCATCGCGCACATCTCGAAAAAGCGGATCTTGATCGTCGCGATCTCGCTGGCGGCGCTGAACCTCTTTTTTGTCTTCCTCTATGATGCGTTCTACGCGCCGCTGACGATCGCGCTCAATCTGGGGCAGATCGGCTACGGGCTGGTCGTCAGCTCCTTTGGCATCGGGGCGGTCGCCGGGTCGCTGCTCGCCGGGCAGTGGACAAGCTGGAAGCGCAATCCGCTGGTCATGATGTGCTGGTCGCTCTTGGTCGCCGGGGCGATGGTGGTGGTGATCGGGCTTGGCGGCATGAACATCGTGCACGGCGGCATCGTCTTCTGGTGTGCCGTGTGTCTGGTCGTCGGCGCGCTTGGCGCCGGCACATCGGTGCCGTTTGGCTACCTGCTGCAGTCGGAGACGCCGCCGGAGCTGATGGGACGGGTGTTTTCCGTGTCCAATGCGATGCAGGGCGTGATGCTGCTGGCCGCTCCGATGATCGGCGTCGCGTTTGGCCGCGCGCTCGGCATCGGGGCGGTGTTCGCCTTCTCCGGCGTGATGCTCGCGCTGACGGCGATCGTGTATCTGATCTATACGAAGAAGACGAACGTACGCCCCACCGTCTCCTAATGGAAAACCCTGCCGAGACCGGCAGGGTTGTTCTAGTCTTCCGTCTCCATCATCTCGCGCAGCATCGCTTCGACCAGCTCTTTGCGGCGCTCCGTCTCCGCTTTGTCGACGGTGATGCCAAAACGCAACACGTCGCCTTCTGCCGCGCCGTCCGGGAGCAGCGAGCGGGGCAGGTCGAACGTGATGCGCCCTTCGAATTCGATCACCGCATACTCTTCTTCGAAGCGGTCGATGATGCAGAGGCCTTTGCGTTCCTGGTCCATGATCGGACACCTCCGTGAAATTGAGCATAACATGCTCTGAGTGAGAAAGTCGAACCCTTTACATAAAATCCACTAAATATGTTCGTTTTTTAACTTTAGCCAGATCAACAGGTTCCGAACATTGTGTTAGAATTGCGTTAACCGTTGCTGTTTTGTTATGAGTAATTATTTTATTCATCGGAGGTTTTACTGAAAATGACATTTTTCCGTAAGCTGCAACGCTCCCTTCTGATCGCAGTGGCGCTGATTTTGGTGGCCTACGCCGGCGTTAACGTACCGCTTGGCGACCAAGCGTCTGCCGCGACCAACCTGCAAGTGCATTTCATCGATGTCGGTCAGGCCGACTCGTTCCTCGTGCAGCTGCCGAACGGCCAGAACATGGTCATCGACGCCGGCAACAACGCGGACGGCACCGCCGTCGTCAACTACTTGAAAGGCAAAGGCGTCACCCGCGTCGACTACCTCATCGGGACTCATCCGGACGAAGACCACATCGGCGGTCTCGATGACGTGATCAAAAACTTCACCATCGGCAAGCTGTACATGCCGAACATCACGAAGACCACCATCACCTACACCGACGTGATCAACGCGGCGAAAGCGAAAGGCCTCGCGATCACCCAGGCGAAATCGAATACGACGATCCTCAGCACGACGGCTAATTCCTTGACCCTGAAAGCGAACTTTGTCGCGCCGGTCGCCACTTCCTACTCGCTGACCAATGACTACTCGGGCGTCATCCGTCTGACCTACGGTACCACCAACTTCATGTTCTCCGGTGACGCGGAACATAATTCGGAAGCAGATATGGTCGCATCCGGCCAGACCCTGTCTGCCAACATCCTGAAAGTCGGGCATCACGGTTCCCGCACTTCCACCACCGATGCGTACCTGAACAAAGTGAACCCGTCTGTGGCGGTCATCTCCTGCGGCGCCGGCAACTCGTACGGCCACCCGCACGCTGAGACGATCAACAAGTTGAAAGCAAAAGGCATCAAAATCTTCCGCACCGACCAGCAAGGCACGATCATTTTCACCACGACCGGCAGCGGCTGGGTGGTCAACAAAGCGCCTTGGTGGCAATAAGCAACCGACTTTGATGCACGCGGCAACGGCGTGAACAGCAAAACCGTCTCTTTTCCGGGAGACGGTTTTGTTTTGCTTACATAATAAACTGTAGTACAATTGAGAAAAGATTGTGAAAAGAATGCGAAATGAGGGGATGTCTTGAAAACGGCATTGGTCTTTGGCGGCACGAAGTTTTTCGGCAAGCATTTGGTGAAAGGGCTGCTTGCAGACGGGGTGGACGTGACGATCGCCACGCGCGGTCAGACGCCCGATGAGTACGGCGACCGGGTGCAGCGCCTGATCGTAGACCGCGAGAACAAACAGTCGATCCTGGATGCGGTCGGCGATCGCAGCTATGATGTCGTCTTCGATAATATCTGCTATTCGTCGAACGATGCGCAAGCGGCGGTGGAAGTGTTTGCCGGCAAGGTCGGGCGCTATGTGTTCACCTCGACATTGTCGGTGTATGATCTGTCGGAAACGGCGCATGACGAAGCTGATTTTAATGCCCGGGAGCTGGAGATCAAGTGGGGCTATAAAGATGTGTTCACCTACCAGGAAGGCAAGCAGCAGGCGGAAGCGGTCTTTTTCCAGCAAGCCCCGTTCCCGGTGGTGGCGGTACGATTCCCGGTGGTGATGGGGACTGACGATTACACCAAACGGTTGCATTGGCATGTCGACCGCGTCAAAGCGGGCTTGCCGATCGGCATGCCGAATCCCGAGTCGCGCCAAGGATTTATTCACTCGGCAGAAGCGGGGCAGTTCTTGCGCTGGGCGGCGACGGCAGACATCACAGGCGAAGTGAATGCGGCGGCCAGCGGCACGGTCACCTTGCGCGAGATGATCGGCATGATCGAGCAGGCGACCGGCCAACAGGCAAAGATCGTCGCGGAGTTCGAAAAAGAGGAGCGTTCGCCGTTTGGACCACCCGGTTCCTACTTCATGAGCCTGCAAAAAGCGGAAGCGGCCGGGTATGAATTTACGAAGTTGCACGACTGGCTGCCGAAGTTGATCGCGGAGTTGGTTTAAGTTTGTTGCTTGATCGAGTCACGGAAAAGACGACAGCAGAGTGCTGTCGTCTTTTTGGGTTGCAAAATCGACAGGCGGGGCGTATATTTTGAGTAATGACTCACTCATTGAGTAAGCACTCAATCATGGAGGTTGGCATGAGCGAAGAGAAGTTGAATTTTGACAAGATCGAAGAGGAGCTGACGGAGAAGCACTGGCAGATTCTCGAAGCGGCGATGAAAGTTTTTTCCGAAAAAGGGTTCAGTGCGGCGCGGACGTCAGAAGTGGCGAAGGAAGCCGGGGTGTCGGAAGGGACGATTTTTAATTATTTCAAGACCAAGAAGGACTTGCTGACTTCGATGGTGATCCCGCTGGTCGTCCGTTTTTTCCGGCCGTTGATCCTGCTGTCGGTGGAGAAGATTTTCAAAACGCGCAAGGAGCGGCCGGTGGAAGATGTGCTGCTCGACGTGATGCGGGACCGTGTGCAGTTGGTGGAGAAGAACTTGCCGCTGATCAAGACGGTGGCGGCAGAAGCGGCATTTCATCCGGAGCTGCTGCGCCCTGTACGGGAGGAACTGGCCCCGAAGCTGGTCGAAGTGGCATCGAAGTTTTTTCAGGAAGAAGTGGAGAAGGGGACGTTTCGCGACATCGACCCGGTGCTGGCGCTGCGCGGACTGATGAGCCTGTTGGGCGGGTATGTGCTGATGAAAAACATCGCCCCGGAGGCGCTGCAGATCGAGGATGAAGAGACGGAGCTGCGGAAATTGCTCGATCTCTATCTGCACGGGGTGCTGAACAAACGCGAGTAGGGAAAGGCAGGCGAAGAAGATGGCGAGCAAGTTGGAGCAAGAGCGGAAACAGGGTGGAGCGCAGGACCCGGTGGTGGAAGTGCGCCGACTGGTGCAAACGTTTGGCAAGCGCGTCGTGCTCGATGATGTGTCGTTTGCGATCGGGCGGGGAGAGATTCTCGGGCTGCTCGGGCCGTCGGGGTCGGGCAAAACAACGCTGGTCAAGACGATCGCGGCGGTCGGCGAGTATTCGGGCGGTGAAGTGCGGGTGCTGGGACGGAAGATGCCCGATTACGGCACGATTGCCCGGATCGGCTATATGGCGCAGGCGGATGCGCTGTATCACGACCTGACCGGGTATGACAATCTGGTGTTTTTCGCTGAGCTGTTTGGCGTGCGCGGGGCGAAGCGGAAAGCGCGGATCGAAGCGATGCTTGAGCTGGTGCAGTTGAGCGAACATGCGAAGCGGCCGGTGCAGACCTATTCGGGCGGCATGAAGCGGCGGCTGTCGCTGGCGGTGGCGCTGCTGCATGAGCCGGAGATCTTGATTCTGGATGAGCCGACAGTGGGGATCGATCCGGTGCTGCGCCAAGACTTCTGGCGGGAGTTCCTGCGCTTGAAAGAGCAGGGCGTGTCGATTCTGATCACGACGCACGTGATGGATGAAGCGGAGCAGTGCGACCGCCTGGGGCTGATCCGCGAAGGGAAGCTGATCGCGCAGGGGACGCCGGCTCGGTTGAAAGAAGTGACAGGGACGGCGACGATCGAAGCGGCGTTTCTGCGCTATGGAGGTGTGCAGGCATGAGAATCTGGGCGCTGACCAAGCGGCTGATGAAGCAGGTGATCCGGGATCGGCGTTCGGTGGCGATGCTGTTTCTGGCGCCGCTGTTCGTCTTGTGGCTGTTGTCGATCGTGCTGACCACGTCGACGACCCAGTCCGATCTCGATGCGGTAGATCTGCCCGGTGTATTGGTTGAGCAGTTGAAGCAGACCGATGCGAGCGTAACGGAAGTGTCGCTGGCGGACGCTGAAATGCGTTTGCAAAACGGCGAGTCGGACGGCTACCTGACTTTGGAGGAGGGCCATGTCCGCGTTGTGCTGGAAGGGTCTGATCCTGCGGTGAATGGTGCGGTGCAGCAAGCCGTCCAAGAGGCGATGAAAGGACTTGCCGATGGCAAGAGCACGGGAGCCGGTGCGTCGGGAGTGACGAACGTGCCAGGGACACCGTCTACATCGGGAGCGGGTGTTCCGATGGGGATGGAGGTGGAGTTTCTGCATGGGGGCAAGAGTCTGACGAAGCTGGATTATTTGGCCCCGGTGCTGATCGGATTCTTTATTTTCTTTTTCGTGTTCCTGATCTCCGGGGTGTCGTTCCTGCGTGAGCGAACAGGGGGGACGCTGGAGCGGGTGCTGGCGACGCCGATCAAGCGGTATGAGATCGTGTTGGGCTACTTTTTCGGCTTTGGCGTGTTTGCCGTGCTGCAGACGGCGCTGGTGCAATGGTTTGCCCTGAACGTGCTCGGTGTGCAGTCGGTCGGATCGTTCGGCAGTGTGCTTGTGATCAACATCCTGCTGGCCACCGTCGCCTTGTCGCTCGGGACGCTTTTGTCCGCCTATGCGCGCAACGAGTTTCAGATGGTGCAGTTCATCCCCCTCGTCGTCGTGCCGCAGATCTTCATGAGCGGCCTGTTCGATCTGCGCAACATGCCAGACTGGCTGATGACGCTCTCCCAGGCCCTTCCGCTGACCCACGCCGCCGAAGCGCTGCGCGGCGTGATGATCCGCGGCGAGGGTCTCAGCGACATCCAAGTCGCCCTGTGGGTGCTGGCCGGCTACTGCCTGCTGTTCCTCACCCTGAACATCCTCGCCTTGCGCAGGTACCGAAAAGTATAGAAGTGAGCCGATTTTCTTGATGTAAGTTCCCAGACCCTAAACGCCTCGTTCCTTTCATGGACCGCGGCGTTTATTTTTTACAATACAGGGAAATAATTCTTAAATTTTAGGCGGTATTCAATATCATTTATTTACGAAAATATCACCCAATTTCTTCAGTTTGGTGTTAAAATAAGAGCGTATCTTATCTTTACCTAACCCCTATGGAGGTGTACTTATTTTGAAACTCAAAGGCAAAGCGTTCAAAGTCTTGCTGGCGATGACGCTGGCTCTGCCTTTGTCGCTGCCGTTTGGCGGCGGACAAGCAGTGCAGGCAGAAGGTCCGAACGATCCGGCTCCGGAAATCACGGCAAAAGTGGCGAACGGCAACTATGGCAAAAAAGTGCTGTTCGACAACACGCACGGTCAAACGGCAGGTGCGGCAGACTGGGTCATCAACGGCGCCTTTTCCGATTTTGGCAATGCGCTGGCGAATGACGGTTTCTATGTAAAAGAACTTCGCAAATCGACACCGATTACACTGACCGATCTCTCCGGTTATGATGTATTTGTGATCGGGGAAGCGAACATCCCTTATAAAGCTACGGAACAGTCCGCAATGCTGCAATACGTGCAAAACGGCGGCGCGATCTTCTTTATCGGCGACCACTACAACGCCGACCGCAACAAAAACCGCTGGGACGCCAACGAAGTGTTCAACGGCTACCGTCGCGGCGCATGGACCAACCCGGCGAAAGGCATGTCGGCTGAAGAAGCAGCATCTACCGCGATGCAAGGCGTTACCTCTTCCGACTGGCTCGGCCAAAACTTCGGCATCCGCTTCCGCTACAACGCGCTCGGCGACATCACGGCGAACAACATCGTGCCGTCCGCGCAGGCGTTTGGCATCACCGCAGGCGTCTCCACCGTCGCGATGCACGCAGGCGCCACCCTGGCGGTCCTCGACCCGAACAAGGCGAAAGGCATCGTCTACCTGCCGACGACCACCTCGAAATGGGCAAGCGCCGTTGACCAAGGCAACTACAACGGCGGCGGCGTCGCAGAAGGCCCGTATGCGGCCGTTTCCAAAGTCGGCCTCGGCAAAGCAGCGTTCATCGGCGACTCCTCGCCGGTAGAAGACGCGACTCCGCGCTACCTGCGCGAAGAAACCGGCACGTCGAAGACCACCTATGCCGGCTGGTCGGAGCAAAACGATGCGACCCTGATGGTCAACATCATCAACTGGCTCTCGAAAAAGGAAAGCTACACCGCACTGAACCAAGTGTCCGGCCTGACCCTCGACACGCCGACCGCGCTGTTGGCGATGGAAACGCCGTCCACTTCGACCGAACCGCAGCCGGAACCGTGGGCTGCACCGGCGACCGGCTACAAGTGGTGGGATCCGACCACCTTTAAGGCTGGTTCCTATGGCGCAGGCTCCACGACGCCGCCGGCTACCGGCTTCTCCTTCGTGCACCAGTCGATCCTCCCGAACTCGGGCTCGACTTTCCAAGTGAAAGTCGTGGCGGATGGTCTGGCGGCGAACACGACGGTCAGCACCTACAACATCGGGGTGTACACGTCCAGCGGCACGCAAGTTGCGATCACTCAAAACAGCAACGGCACCTGGCCGACCACCTATGGCTACAGCGCCAACTTCTCGATGACCTCCGACAGCACCGGCCATGCGGAGAAGATCCTCAACATGCGCATCAAAGCCGGCACCACCGGTGCAGCGAGCTTGCGCCTGCGTGATGGCAGCACCAACAAATATACCGAAGCGGTCACCCTCGGCAACGTGGCGGTTGAACCGCTGCCGTAAGTGTAAATGTTTAACAAAAGCCTTTCCTTCCTCGCGAAGGGAAGGCTTTTTTGTTCAAGATTTCTGGTATGGAACTGCAAGTTATCAAAAAAAGGTAATATTTTGATGAACCTGACTGTAGTTGGGTTCGTTTTCCTTTTATGCTATTTACTTTTAATAAAACTGCACAACGAAATGTTCTAATTTACAAAAAACTAACCAAAACTGGCGAGGGAGGTGCTAGAATAATAACTGTGGGTGCTTAGGATACTATATGAGCACAACTTCTTATTGTGGAGGTGCAGGGATGTTTACCTTTAAAAGCAAAGCGATGAAGGTGCTTCTCGCGATGACGCTGGCGTTCCCGCTCCCGGCCGCTGCTACGCTGACCTATGGCAACGTGGCACAAGCTGAGGGCCCGACCGATCCGGCGCCGGTGATTCCGGCGAAAGTCGTCAACGAGAATGCAGGCAAAAAAGTCCTGTTTGACAACACACACGGCCAGACGGCAGGTGCTGCTGACTGGGTCATCGACGGCGGATTCTCCGACTTCGGGAACGCGCTGGCGGAAAATGGCTACTATGTGAAAGAACTGCGCAAGACCAGCCCTATTACCCTTTCTGATCTTCAAGACTACGACGTGTTTATCATCGGGGAAGCGAACAATCCCTACAAGAAGTCCGAGCAGGATGCCATGCTGCAATTTGTGCAAAACGGCGGCTCGATCTTCTTTATCGGCGACCACTATAACGCCGACCGCAACAAAAACCGCTGGGACGCGAACGAAGTGTTCAACGGTTACCGCCGCGGTGCGTGGGAAAACCCGGCAAAAGGCATGAGCGCGCAGGAAGCTGCGTCTGCGCAAATGCAAGGCGTGCAATCCTCCGACTGGCTCGGCCAGAACTTCGGCATCCGCTTCCGCTTCAACGCGCTGGCAGATATCACCGCAACGAACGTCGCTGCGCCGGCCGACACGTTTGGCATCACCCAAGGCGTGAAAACTGTCGCGATGCACGCAGGTGCAACGCTGGCAATTCTTGACCCGAACAAAGCAAAAGGTCTCGTCTACATGCCGAAGACCAACGAGCGCTGGGCAAACGCTGTAGACCAAGGCGTCTACAACGGCGGCGGCATCGAAGAAGGCCCGTACGCAGCGATCGCTAAGGTCGGCGGCGGCAAAGCTGCTTTCATCGGCGACTCCTCTCCGGTTGAAGACGCGACCCCGAAATATCTGCGTGAAGACACCGGCAAGAAAAAGACCACCTATGACGGCTTCAAAGAGCAGGACGACGCAACCCTGCTCGTCAACATGGTGAACTGGCTGGCGAAGAAAGAGAACTACACCTCTTTCGCAAACAAAGGCATCGCTCTCGACCCGGTCACTCCGCTGCTTGCGTTTGAAACGCCGCAGAACACGACCGAACCGCAGCCGGAACCGTGGGCTGCTCCGGACCCGGGCTACCTGTGGTACGATTCGTCCACCTTCAAGCCGGGCTCCTATGGCTCGGTCCAAGCGGCACCGGTCCCTCCGGTCTACTCCACCGTTCATCAGGCACAGCTGCCGGCGAACGAAGTGTTCCAGATCCGCATGGTGGGAGACAACTTCCTGCCGAACTCCACGGTGTCGGGCTTCAACCTCGGCATCTACCTGGCGGGCGGCACGCAAGTGGCTCAAGTCCAGAACCCGGATGGCACCTGGCCGACCAGCTATGGCTACTCGGCGCAGTTCTCCATGACGGCAGACGCATTCGGCCACGCGACGAAGACTGTGAATGTCCGTCTCAAGCCGGGCACGGCGCTGGGCGATGCGAGCCTGCGCATCCGTCAAGCATCGACGGCGCTGGCGACCAAGACGGTCACCATCGCGAACGTTCCGGCTGAACAATTGCCGGAAGACAAACCGCCGGTGCCGACGACGATCACGATCGGTGAAGCGCGTGACAAGGCTGTTGGCCAACTCGTCACCGTTCAAGGCGTGATCACTACCCAGCCGGGCGCTTTTGGCGGCCAAGGCTTCTACCTGCAAGACGAAACCGGCGGCGTGTACGTGTTCCAGTCTCAAGCCGGCTTTAACGTGGGCGACCGCGTCGAGATCACCGCAGCAACCGAAGTGTACAACACCGAGTTCGAACTGACCGAAGTGATGGCGATCAAAAAGATCGGCACTGCCGAACTGCCGGCTGCAAAAGTTGTAAACGCAGTCGATGCGACCAACCAAGGTCAGCGCGTCACCCTTGAAAACGTGAAGATCAGCAACCTGCACGGCGTAACGCCGGCTGGCTCGTTCGAATTTAACGCAACTAACGACAACGGCACGACCGTTATCCGCGTTGACGGCCGCACCGGTCTGACGCTCGACAAGTTCTCGTACAAAGACGGCCAAACCGTCACTGTATCTGGCGTTTCCTCCATCTTCAAAGGCACGTTCCAACTGAAGCCGACCGCGCTGAGCGACTTTGCGGCTGATACTCAAGCACCGGTGACCACCGCTGCTGTCAGCGGCCAGGCGAACGCTAACGGCTGGTACAACCAAGATGTGACGGTCACCTTGACCGCGACCGACGACAAGTCGGGCGTAGCTCGCATCGAATACCAGATCGGCAACGGCGACTGGAACGCATACACCGCACCGTTTGCGATCAACACCGACGGCGACCACAACGTGGCGTACCGCGCTGTTGACGTCAACGGCAACGTGGAAGCGGAGAAATCCCTTACCGTCAAGCTCGACAAAACCATGCCGACCGTCGATGTGATCCAATCGGGCGGCGACCTGCGCAACGTGAACTTCGATGAGACCGTTTCCTTCTCCGTTCAAGCAACGGACGCAGCTTCTGGCGTGGCAGCGGTGGAACTGTACCTTGACGACCACCTGATCAACCAGAACGCAGAACTGAGCGCGAAAAGCCTCGGCCTCGGCGCTCATACCCTGCGCGTTCGCGTTCGCGACAATGCGGACAACCTCTACGAAGGCAACTTCCTGTTCCTCGTGGAAACCAACTTCGCTTCGATCGACAAGCTGGTCAACCAACTGGCTGAGAACGGCGAAGTGAAAAACAGCGGCATCAAGCAATCCCTGCTTGCGAAGCTGGATACGGCTGAGCGCGCAGCGAAAGCTGGCAACAGCGATCAGGCGATCAAGCATCTGCAACAGCTGCAGCAAACTCTCAACACGTATGTGAAAGCGGGCAACATCTCCGCTTCCGGCGCTGAGACCCTGAACTCGAACATCGAGTACCTGCTTTCCCACGATCTGAAGTAAGCAACATCGCAGAAAAGGCCACGCCTCGGCGTGGCCTTTTCATGCTTTGGCACTGGACAATGGGGTAAATTTTCTGTAAATTAAAACTGTAAACACGTGTTGTAAACGCGAAACGGAGGTTAACGGATGTCAACAGACTTGATTCAACAGACAGCGAGTGAATTTAAAGACTACGTGCGTCGGATGAAGCAGCTGCACGAAGCGATCCAGCTCATCCAATGGGACATGAGCGCCCTGATCCCGAAACAAGGCGTCGCCCAGCGCGCCGAAGTGGTCGGCATGTTGTCGGGTGACCTGTTCGCGATGCAGACGTCCGATCAGATGGGCGAATATCTCCGCGTGCTGGCGGCACCTGATGCCTTGGAACTGCTCGATCCGATCACGCGTGCCTCCGTGTTGGAGCGCAAAGTGGAATACGAGCGCGAGAAGAGCATCCCGCCCGCATTGTTCCGTGAATATGTGGTGCTGACCCAGACGGCGGAAAGCGCTTGGGCGGAAGCGAAGCAAAACAACGACTTTGAATTGTTCCGTCCCTATCTGGAGAAGATCGTCGGCATCATCCGCCAGTTTATCGAGATCTGGGGCTACGAGGAAAATAAATACGACGCGCTGCTCGGCAAATACGAGCCGGGACTGACGGTTGCCAAGCTCGACGTCATCTTCGGCGGCTTGCGCGAGAAGACGATCGAGCTGCTGAAACGCGTAACCGAGAAAGAACAGGTCAACCGCTCCTTCCTGCACCAGTATTTCCCGAAAGCGGAGCAGGTGAAATACTCCCGCTACATGCTGGAGCAGCTCGGCTTTGATTTTAGCAAAGGGCGTTTCGACGAAAGCCCGCACCCGTTCGCGATCGGGCTCAACCCGAACGATGTGCGCATCACCACTTTCTATTTCGACCACGACATCACCCAGTCGCTGTTCGGCACGATCCATGAGTTCGGCCATGCGATCTACGAACAAAGCGTCTCGCACGATCTGGTCGGCACGTTCCTCGCGACCGGGACGTCGATGGGCATCCATGAATCGCAGTCGCGCTTCTGGGAAAACATGATCGGCAGAAGCCGCGAGTTCTGGCAGCATCATTTCCAAGGCATCGTGGACCATTTCCCGCATCAGTTCTCCGGCGTCAGCGCGGACGACTTCTACAAAGCGATCAACTACGCCGAGCCGTCCCTGATCCGCGTCGACGCGGATGAGCTGACTTACAACCTGCACATCATGCTCCGCTATGAGATCGAAAAAGACCTGATCAACGGCAAGATTGAAGTAAAAGACCTGCCGGAGATCTGGGCCGATAAGATCGAAGAGTATGTCGGCGTGCGTCCGCAAGACCATGCGACCGGCGTGCTGCAGGACATCCACTGGTCGGGCGGCGCCTTTGGCTACTTCTCGTCCTATTCGCTCGGCAACATCTATGCGGCACAGCTGGAGAACACGCTGCGCCAAGAGATTCCGAACTACCGCGAGCAGGTGGCAGCCGGCGACGTGACGCAGGTGCTGGCGTGGCTGAATGAAAAAGTATACAAGCACGGCAAGCTGCTGACCCCGGGCCAGATCATGACGCAAGCGACCGGAGAGGAGATCAACTCCGAATATTTGGTCGCTTATCTTGAAGAAAAATTCAAGGATATTTACGGGATTTAATTCCTGAAAGGTTTGACACTCTTGACAAAGAGTGGTACACTGGTATTGTCTCAAAAAGCACCATTATTGATTCCGGAATTTGCGTTGCTCAATGGTGAGTCGGTGCATTTTGAATCGGGCGAAATGGTAGCTAATATTTCGTCTTTTACGGACGTATCAGGAGGTTTTTCACATGCAACAAGGTACTGTTAAGTGGTTCAACGCAGAAAAGGGTTACGGCTTCATCACTGTTGAAGGCGGCGACGATGTGTTCGTACACTTCTCCGCAATCCAAGAAGATGGCTTCAAGACCCTCGAAGAAGGTCAACGCGTTACTTTCGAAATCGTAGAAGGCAACCGCGGTCCGCAAGCAGCTAACGTTTCCAAGGCGTAAGCTTGCGTCAATGCTAAATACAAACCAGCGTTCCATCCGGGACGCTGGTTTTTTGTTGTTGATCGAATCAAAGAGCCGTCTCCGGTGGAGACGGCTCTTTTTGGGTTTAGTGCAGGAGCTGTTTCTGTTCTTTACGGTGTGTGCGCAGGAAGAACAGTTCGTACAGGACCGGGACGATGATCAGGGTGAGCAAGGTCGAGGTCGTGAGGCCGCCGATGACGACGACGGCAAGGCCTTTGGAGATCAGGCTGCCTTCTGCGGTGGTGAAGGCCAGCGGCAGCAGGGCGCAGATCGTGGCAAAGGCGGTCATCAGGATCGGACGCAGGCGGGTCTTGCCGCCTTCGATCAAGGAGTCGCGGATCGTCAGGCCGCGGTCGCGGTTCTGCACCACACGGTCGACGAGGACGATCGCATTGGTGACGACGATCCCGATCAGCATCAGGATCCCGATCATCGCGGAGACGGACAACGGCTCGTTCAGCAGGTACAGACCGATGAACGCGCCGGTCGGCACGAACAGGAGCGAGGACAGGATGATGAACGGAATCCGCGCCTGGCCGAACGTAAACAGCATGACGAGGTAGACGAGGCCGACGGCGATGCCCATCGCAATGCCGAGCTCTTGGAACGTTTTGACCGTATCATCGGTGCCGCCGCCCGCTTCCAGTGAGACGCCGTTTGGCAGGTCGAGCTGGCCGACTTCCGTTTTGACTTCCGAGGCGGTCTGCTGGACGTTGGATGCGTTGACGATCCCGGAGACGCGGGCGAACACTTTGCCGTCCAGCTTTTGGATCGAGGTGACGCTTTCGACTTCCTGGATGTCGGCGATCGTTTTTAGCTGCACCGGGCCTTTGGTGCCGAAGACGGTCAGGTCTTCCAGTTCGCTTTTCGAAGCGAGCGGCTTGTCGTAGGTCAGTTGCACGCTGCGCTCTTCGCCATCCAGCTCCAAGGTGCCGACGGAGACGGGACGGGTGCGGTCGGCGGTGATGCCGAGCACAGTATAGGCGGACACGCCGTACTCGCTCGCCTTGTCCGGCTTGATCTTGACGACCCATTGGCGCTGTTTTTCTTTCATGTTGTTGCTGATGTATTTGAGATCGGTGCGTTGTTTCAGCAGATCTTCCACCTGTTTCGAAGCGGTCATCAAGGCGTCGAGGTCGGTGGAGTAGAGATCGATGTCGAGGTTGTTGTTGGTCGGCGGACCGCCGGTGGACATCTCTTGGACGGAGACGACCGTCTTGTCGGAGATGGCTTTGGCGATGTCGCTGATGCTGGCTTCGATCTGTTTGACTTCATCGGCGGTGTTGGCCGTTTCGTCGAGCATGATCATATAGGACGCGGCGTTTTCTTTTTTCAGGCCGGTCATGTAGTCGCGGGAGCCGATGCCGACGAAGACGTCTTGGACGGCCGGGCGGGTTTTCAGCATCTCTTCGATCTTCAGCGATGCTTCGTTCGTTTTCTCCAGCACGGTCGAAGCCGGGAGGGTGACGGTGGCGGAGACGATCTTGACTTTTTCGTTTGGCAGGAAGACGAAGCCGAGCTGGCTGGTCAGGCCAAGCGATCCGAGCAAGAGCGGGATGCAGATGGCAAAGACGACCCACTTTTTACGGAGGGAGAAGCGCAGCACACGCTCGTAGAAGCGCTGCAGGCGGCCATCTTTTTCCTCATGGGTGACCTTCGAGAACGAGAAGCGGGCCAGGAGCGGCGTCAAGGTGATCGAGACGACGAGCGAGGCGAGCAGCGCGTAGACGATGGTCAGGGCAAAAGGCAGGAAAAATTCACCGGTGGCGCCGCCGACAAAGCCGAGCGGCAGGAAGACGACCACCGTGGTCAAGGTAGAAGAGGTGATCGCTTTGAGCATCTCTTTGGTGGCGGAGATGGTCAGTTCCGTTTTGTCGAGGCTGTCTTTGTTATTTTTCATGCGGCGGAAGATGTTTTCGATGACGACGATCGAGTCGTCGACGACGCGTCCGACGGCGACCGCCATGCCGCCGAGGGTCATGATGTTCAGCGTGATGTTCGACTGGGCGAGGAAGATCGTCGAGACGACGAGCGACAGCGGGATCGACAGCACGGCGATGATCGTCGCACGCAGGTTGCGCAGGAAGAGCAGCACGGCAAGGGAAGCGAAGAGGGCGCCGAGCAAGCCTTCTTTGATCAGGGAGTTGACCGACTGTTCGATGCCTTCAGACTGGTCGAAGATGATGTCGTAGGCGACCTTGTCGCTGTAGCTGCTGAGGACTTCGCGCGCTTGTTCGGCGATTTCGACGGTGTTGGCGTCCTGCTTCTTGGTGACGGTGAGCGCGATGCTCTCTTGGTCATTGAAGCGGGTGATCTCCGGCTGGGCCGTGATTGTGCGGATCTTCGCGATGTCGGACAGCTTGAGCGGTTGCGGTGCAGCGCCCGGGCCGTTGCCCGGAGCATCAGATGCGGAGCCGCCTTGGGCGGGGGAACCTGTGGTGCCTTGGTTCGCGCCGGATGTGCTTGGGACGTTCAGTTGGAGACTTTTCAGGTCGTTGACAGTGGCGAGCTCTTCGGTGATGCGGATCGGGATCAGGACGGAATCGTCGGTCACCGATCCGGCCGGCATCGAGACGAATTTGCCTTTGATCTGCTCTTGGATCGACTGCAGGCTTAAGCCGTGCTTGGCGGCCTCCGCCTGGTTGACTTCGATCTCGACGAGCTCCTCGGACGTGCCGCCGACGGCGACGGAGGAGACGCCGGGGATCTTTTCGAGGGCCGGCTTCACTTCGTCGACGAGCAGACCTTGCACATCCTGGCCGTCTTTGGCGAAGGCGACCGCGCTGAGGATCGGGAAGGTGCCGAAGGAGAAGCGCTGCACGCTCGGTTCCACATTCGCGGGCAAGGGGGCTTCGCGCAGCAGGTCCTGCACCTTTTGCTCGACATCATCCATGTTCGTGCCGACCGGGAACGTCAGCTGGATCAGAGATGCGCTTTCGAACGACTGCGAGGTCATCTTGTCGAGGGAGTCCAGTTTCTTAAACTGTTCCTCCAGTTTTGACGTCACTTGGGCATTCACGTCATCCGGAGACGCCCCCGGATAAAACGCTTGAATCGACAGCTGGGGAAACTCAATGTTCGGCAGCAGGTCGACTTTTAATGTCTGAAACGCATACGTCCCGCCAAAGATCAGCAGGAACGCAAGAATGAAGATGGCGACTGGGTTTTTCAATGAGACCCGCGTCAAGAAGTTCATTCCAACTCTTCCTCTCCGTAACAATTTAATATGTACATTCTCACATAAGACGGTTTCATCATATCATCGCCTTCATGATGAAGCAATAAGATTGTGTATAGGTTTTGTATAGTTAAACGATCTTGTCAGTCGCCCAGTTAGAAGTCGATGGGCTCATAAGTGCGAGTTTGCGATCGGGGTTTTTCGACGATTGGCGGAGAAGGAGACAAGTTAGGCGGGATTTTGTCATAGGCTTTTCTTGAGAGTTGTGGATTATCGGGGAGGTCTGTGCCGTGCAAGAGCTGCTGCTCGCTTTGGAAATCTTGTTGATCTCCGCCATACTGTCGGTGGACAACGCTTTGGTGATCGGTTTGGCGACGCGCACTCTGCCAAACGGGATTCGTCAGCGGGCGATCTATTGGGGGACATTTGGCGCGGTGGCGCTGCGCCTCGTGCTGTCGGCGCTGGCGCTCTATCTGATCAACCTGCCGTACATCAAGCTGGTTGGCGGTCTGTTCCTCTTGTACATCGCGTATAAAATGCTCGGGGAGGAGCACTTGGAAGCAGGGGATATGCGCAGTTCGCGCGGCATCTGGAAAGCGGTGCAGATGATCGTCATCGCCGACCTGATGGTGTCGATCGACAACGTGCTCGCCGTCGTCGCGATCGCCGACGGGAACTGGTGGCTGGTCGCGCTGGGGATTCTCGTCTCGATTCCCTGCATCTTGTGGGGCAGCCGCCTGATCTCGCACCTGCTGCACAAGTACCCGATTCTCTTGTTCCTCGGCATCGCGGTGCTGTCTTGGACGGGGGCGGCGATGATTCTGGAGGAGAAGGCGGTCGCGCTGTACCTCACACCGCTCGCCATCCCCAACGGCGCGTTTTACGGCGTGACGATGGCGGCGACCGGCATGGCCTGGCTGACCAAAAAGCGGACGTCCTCCTGAGAGGACGTCCGCTTGTTATGTGCCGGACAGAGAAAAATGGAACTGCTTGCAGTCCGCCTGCTCCTGCGGGCAAACGTCAAACTCCACCTCTTCGGTCTGCTGCACTTCGAAGCTGAACGGAATCTGCATCGCCTCTCCTGGCTGAACGAGGATCGGCTCAGCAAAGGGACTGCGGATCGGCTGCAACTTGTGAAAGGTGACGCTGACCGTCTCCGGCTGCTTGCGGTTGTTGACGAGGCGCAGCTCATAGGTGTAGATCATCTTGTGCCCGGCGTTGACCCGGGCGATCGTGCCGAGGTTGATCTCCAGCCCCGAAGTGAAAAAGACGGACAGCACGGTCGCGCTGCCGAGCAGCAGCAGCAGGGCGGCGGTGACGATTTTGCCGAGCGTCGTCGTGCGCTCGGGGCGGATCAGGTGTTGGAGATGACCGTACGGGCAGACGTTGCTGCAGAACTTGTGCCGCAAGCGCAGCAAGAGCGCACCGATGAACAGGCACAAGAAGAGGAAAAAGATCAGGATCATCCCCGACGTGCCCTGTGTGATCGCCGACCAGACCTGGCGCGGATCGACGAAGTAGGCGATCAGGGTAAAGGCGACCAACGGCGTGAGCAGAATCGCCAGCGGCAGGTCGAGCTTGTAGCGCTGCAAGGCGCGCAGGAACTTGGACATCGTGTTGTGCGGGCACAGGTGTGAGCAGAACAGGCGCGGCTTGAAAAACGACAGCCCGAGCACGAGAAAGACCAGCCAGAGCACCGTCAAAAGTAGCGGCATCGCCTGCGAAAAAGGCAGCCGGCGGGTGAACCAATAGTAATGGCCGCCTGGAATGTCGATGCGGAAGAGATCGAAATACGGAACGATAAAAAAGAGCAGCAGGATGATCACTTGCAGCCATTTGCGCATGAAAGCACGCTCCTTCCTCTCTGGCTAACGTGCGCCAAATTGGAAACGCTAATGCATGGGGGTGATCAAATGATCAGAGACCGCATCATCGTGGAAGATGATCAAGGCGCACAGCTGGAGTTTGGCATCGAAGGGATGTTTGAGATGGACGACCGGAACTACGTGCTCCTGACCAACGAAGAGGACACGATCCTCATGCAGGTCGTGGGCGAAGGGGACGCGCAGGAATTGGTCGGCATCGATGACCCGGAGGAAGCGCAGTCCCTGCTCGACGCGTACCAGATCGCGGTGGACGCGGCGCCGGCCGAAGGGGAAACCGAATTCCAGTAAGCATCACCCAAAGAAAAAGCCGTTCGGGCCGCGTGCCGAACGGCTTTTGCTGTCGTCATGTTGCATGCTCATTTTTTCAATGTCGGCAGGAAGCGCTCACGGCCGCCCATCGCTTCGGCATAGGCGGTGACTTCGATCAGCGCCTGCTCTTCGGCGCGGATGCGCACGCGCAGCACCAGCGCGTTCAAGGCGGTGAACAAGAGCGCCGTCAGCCAGGCGCCAAACGCCAGCGGCAACGTGAACAGCTCCAGCGCCACCACCACATAATTCGGATGGCGCATAAAGCGGTACGGCCCGCCGGTGACCGGTGCGCTGCCAGGCAGCACATAGATCCGCGTGTTCCAAAACTTCCCGAGCGACAAGAGCACCCACACGCGCAAGCCCTGCGCTACACAAAACAAGGCGAACGGCGCACCGTAAGGAGTCATCGACTCATGGCCCCGTACGAACACCTCGAGGAACAGCGCAGCAAAAAAAGCGGCGTGCAGGAGCACGATGTACTTGTAATGCGCACCGCCCACTTCAAAGCCGCCGAGCTTCACCATGTGCCGCCCATTGCGTTTGGCGATGAGGAGCTCGAACAGGCGCTGCATGATCACAAAAGCAAACACGATAGAAAACCAAGTCACCATCAGGCAGACACCTCCTCACATGCATAGCGGCTCTCCTCACATAGCGATCCAGTTCCGCACTGAAGCTGTCCATACAGATCAGCATGTAGCGCAAAGCGTCAGACGCAATTCCCGATCCTGCCCATACAGACAAAACGTAGCCCGCAGCGCCTGACACAGTCCGCGCTACCAGCGCAACAGCACCTGCTCCGACGAGAAGCCCGGTCCGAGAGCGAAGAGCAGGCCGTGCTCGCCGGCATGGTGAGGGTCTTGCAGTTCGCGTGCGAGGACGAACAGCACGGTGCAGGACGACATGTTGCCGTGCGTACGCAGGACGTCGCGGGCGTGGCGGAGCGCGTCAGGGGGCAAATCGAGCGCTTCGTCGTACGCTTTCAGCACTTTCATGCCGCCAGGGTGAGCGATATAGTGCCGGACGTCTTGGAGCGCGAGACCCTCGTTTTCCAGGAAGGCTGCGGTGACCGGGCGAATCTTCGTTTCTACGATCGTCGGGATGTCTTTTGAGAAGATCACTTTCAGACCGTCCGTTCGCACATCCCAGCCCATCACATCGAGCGTATCCGGCCAGATCGTCGAACGCGTGGCCAGCACCTCCGGCCCTTGTGCTTCCGACCGTGCGGCTGCCTCATCGCCGGAGATCAGCACTGCGGCCGCACCGTCTGCAAACAGCGATGTGGCGATCAGGTTGCTTTTCGACCGGTCGCCGTTTAAAAAGGTAAGCCCGCACAGCTCTGCAGCGATCACCAGCACGTGGCTCTCCGGGTGTGCTTTCGCCAGATCGAAGCCGCGGGCCAACCCTGAAGCACCGCCTGCGCAGCCCAGTCCCCAGACCGGCAGGCGCTTGATATCGCTGCGCAGCCCCAGCTCGTGAAACAGATAGGCGTCGATACTCGGTGTCGCCACGCCCGTCGAGGACACGAACACCACCGCATCGACATCGTGCGGCGCCAAACCCGCTTTTTCCAAACACGCCGCCGCCGCATCACAGCTCAGGCGGACGGCATGTTGGAGATACAGGCGGTTCTTCTCCTCCCAAGAGGGCGCCGTCGCAAACCACTCCAGCGGCGTGCAAAAATGGCGCTGCTCGACTTGGGCCGACTCGAACACGGCCAGCAGCCGGTCGATGTCGCGAAAGCTCTCGGCAAACAGGTTGCGGGCAAAGTCCCGCGTCTGTTCCTGCGTGATGATGTGCTCCGGCACGGCGGTGCCGACAGAACGGATTACAGGCAAAGGGCATCCTCCTCGGGTCACGAGCCATACTTGCAGCCGTCTACGGTTGGTACAGGATAGCATTTCCAGTTTTCCTTTCCATTATGTGCCACTGCAGCTGCAACCAATCTTGCTGACTGCCGTATTCCTATACGAGGTGACCGCAGATCATGGGAACGTATGAACATAGATTGCAACGAGAATTACACATCTGGGAGCACAGCCTGCTCAAGCCAAGTGGCTTGATCCAAAACATGTCCAAGCGCGTGCAGATGAAGATCAACAACGTGATTCCGGAAAAAGTGCACACGGCGATCACGAGCGCGGTGCGCGGGATCGTAACATCGGTGCTGGTTGGCCTTGACTTCGTGCCCAAGAACCAGCCCCTGCATACCGGGCTGCCGCTGGAAGAACGCGACGTGAAAGCAAAAGCGCTGATGAACACCTACCAGAAGATCGCTGCCGTCGAAGGAGCGGGAACGGGCGCAGGCGGCATCATGCTCGGCCTCGCCGACTTCCCGGCACTGATCGCGATCAAGATGAAATTCCTCTTCGAACTGGCGCATGTCTACGGCTATGACACGAAAGATTTCCGCGAGCGCCTGTTCCTGCTCCACGTTTTCCAGCTCGCCTTTTCCGCCCCTGACCAGCGCGGCGCACTGCTGGCCAAGATCAAGAACTGGGAGCAGGTCGCCGCCGGGTTTCCGCCGGAGCAGAAGTATCTGAAAAATGTGGACTGGGAGCAGTTTCAGCGCGAATACCGTGATGCGATCGACTTCCGCAAGATGCTGCAGCTCGTGCCGGTCATCGGTGCGGCCGTGGGCGCGTGGGCGAACTACGGGCTGCTCGAGGAGCTCGGCGTCGTGGCGATGAACTGTTACCGGCTGCGGAAGATCGAAGCGCAGCACGCGAAAAAAGCCGACTAGGGATAGTGGTATTATCCCCTCATGGTAGACAAGAGAAAAAGGACATCGATAAGATGGACTTATCCTTGTTGACCGGAGGGGATTTTTTATGGCTAAAAAA